>NZ_JAPDBQ010000007.1:0-62922 GCF_027705325.1 Aeromonas sp. QDB18 | reverse complement strand
GGCATATGGATTTAGGGACTCAGAATACTTTTTTCTGAAAATCAAGGCGGCCTTCCCCGGAAAGCCGCGATGAACCATTTATTTATGGCGGGCACAGGGCTCAGCGAATACCGCGGGCCTCGCGGATCCACTCCCAGGCCTGCTGGATCTCCTGGGTCTTCTCCTTGGCCATCTCCATCATCTCGGGGGGCAATCCCTTGGCGGCCAGCTTGTCAGGGTGATGCTTGCTCATCTCCTTGCGATAGGCGCGCTTGATCTCCTGATCGCTGTCGCTCTCGTTCACCCCGAGCAACTGATAGGCATCCTTGAGGCGATCCCGGGAGGGGGGCTCCTGACGGTATTGCTGCCCCTGGCCACCGCCCTGCTGTTGCTGACGGTGGAAGAAGTTCATCTGGGCCTCGGCCATGGCCAGAATGCGGGCAAGCTCGATGCGACTGAACCCCAGCTCGTCGGCGATGGTTTGCAGGATGGCCCGCTCGTTCGCCTCCACCTGACCGTCGGCGAAGGCGGCCTGCAGCTGGACCTCGAGGAAGAAGCGCAGGATGTCACGCTGCCCCAGGCTCGCCTGGCGAAACTCCGCCAGGGTCTCGCGCAGGGGGAAGTCACTCTCCTTGCCCTGGCGGAATGACTCCTGGGCCCGTACCCGCTGCTCTCCGGCCAGCCGCATCCTGTCCATCAGGTTGGACGCGACCCGTATTTCGTGCTCGGTGACCTGGCCGCTCGCCTTGGCGATGTGGCCCATGACGGCGAAGGTGGCATGGAAGAAGACGGCCTGTTGCTGCTGGCTGGGTGCCCGCTGGAAGGCCCCGCGGATCCCCATGCCCCGATCGAAGCGATGGCCGATCCACAGGCCCAGCAGCGCACCGAAGATGTTGCCGAGCAGAAAACCGAAGAAGGTGCCAAGCACCTTGCCCCAAATACGCATGGTTCAAGACCTCGTGATGTTAATGGGTGCCGGCGAGCAGTTGCTCGTCCAGCTCGCGCAGCCGATCCACTGTGCCGATGTCGCGCCACTCGCCAGCCAGCAGGCTGCCACCCACCCGTCCCAGCGCCATCCAGTCGCGCAGCAGGGGGGCCAGCTTGCGCGCCCCGCAGGGCAAGCCGGCAAAGGCGGCGGGGTGATAGAGGCCGACGCCGCTGAAGGTGAGGGCCGGGGTGTCCAGCACCCGACCCGCTTGCAGGGAGAAGTCCCCTTGCGGATGCTGGGGAGGGTTGGGCACCAGCCAGAGGTGGGCGAGATCGTCCCCAAGCGGCTGGTTCACCAGAGCGCGATAATCCAGGTCGAGCCAGGTATCGCCGTTGATCACCAGAAAGGGTTCGCAGCCCAGCAGGGGCAGCGCCTGCACGATGCCGCCGGCGGTCTCGAGCGCGCTCTCTTCGGCCGACCAGTGGATGGATACCCCGAGCGCACTGCCATCGCCGAGGGCCGCCACCAGCTTGTGTCCGAGCCAGGCGTGGTTGATGACAAGTGTGGTCACGCCGGCTGCCTTGAGTTTTTCGATATGGTGCACGATGAGCGGCTTGCCCCCCGCCGCCAGCAGCGGCTTGGGCAGCAGATCGGTGAGCGGACGCATCCGCTCGCCGCGCCCGGCGGCCAGGATCATCGCCTTCATGGTGTCACCCCGGTGCGCGCCAATCCGGGCAGCACCACCTGCTCCAGCCACTGGCCGAAGCGGGCCAGCACCGGATAGGCGGCGCCATGGCTGCGACAGACATCAACGACGTAGCCCAGGGTACGGGGAATGTCCTTAAGGTAGCCGGACTTGCCATCGCGGTGATAGAGGCGGGTGAAGATGCCCGCCGCCTTGAGATGACGCTGCATGCCGGTGAGATCGGCTGCGCGACGAAACGCGGCATAGTCCAGATTGCCGAGCAGGCCGGCCCCTTGCAGGGTGTCGAAGCCAAGTCGCATGCCCTGCTCGATCACCACGCCCGGCCAGCGCACGTAGCAATCTTTGAGCAGGGAGACCAGGTCATAGCTCAGCGGCCCGATGACCATGTCCTGGAAGTCGATAAGGGCGAGGTCGCTCTCCTTCGGGTTCATCCCGCCGCACACCATCAGGTTGCGGCTGTGGAAGTCCCGGTGCATCACTCCTTGTGGCTGGGCCAGGTTGCTCGCCGTGAGGCAGGCGAAGGTCTCCGCCAGCAACTGCTGCTCTTCATCGCTCAGGGCCAGTTGCAGGTGATGTCCCAGCAACCACTCGGGGAAGATGGCATTTTCCCGGGCCATGAAGGCCTCATCGAAGGGCTCGAGCTCGAGCGCCACGGCGCCGAGCCCTGGCAGCAGGGCGATGGCCTTGCCATACCAGGCCAGTACGCTCTCTTCGTTGAGGCAGCCGATAAGCTGGGTATCCCCCAGATCCGTCACCGCCAGCAATCCCTGCTCGTAGTCGACCCCCTTTACCTCGGGGGCCAGCAGCCCCGCATCGTGCAGGGCGGCCGCATTGCGAACGAATTCATGATTTTTTTCGGTTTTCGGATTAGCATCCACCCACACCAGACCGCCGCCCCGGAAGTAGCGGCGGAAACTGGCGTCACCGGAAATAAGCGTCAACGAGAGGTTGGCGTCACCGGAAATCCGGCGAGCCCATTGCAAAAGCAGGGAAGCGCGATCGTGCATGAGTCGGGAACCAAATTGGAAAGCAGCACTTGGCTGTTAGCCCTGGCCGCAATAATGCTTTATCATTGCCGGCTAACATAAAGCAATGACATGCAATGTCAACTCGATGGATCCTGACATAAAATGCATGCCCTGAATCCACCGTTTTTACTACGGATTGCGCGAGCCTTTCACATGACAAAATGGACACTGGGATACTCCTGTCCCATCGCCCTGACCATCAGCCTTGTTCCTGCCCTGAGCCCGCTCATGGCCCAGGCAGCGCCACTCAATGCGCCACCCGCTACCGGGATCCTCGACAGCCTCTGCTATGACTATGTTCCCAAGATAGAGAAGCCCAGTGCGGACCAGGACGCCAATGCCCAGCCCGTCGAGGTGGATGCCGATCGCCTGGAGGCCAAGCAGGGCGGTACCGCCGTCTACGAGGGTGACGTCAAGGTGCGCCAGGGCGTGCGCAAGTTCGACTCCGACTATGCCCAGCTCGACCAGAAGAGCCGGGATGTCATCGCCATCGGCAACATCTATTACAACGATGGCCAGATCACGGTCACCAGCGACAAAACCCTGAAATCTAACCTGGACACCAAGAACTCCGAGCTGGAAGAGGGCAAGTATCAGGTCCATGGCTCACCGGTGCGCGGCTTCGCCGAAAAGGTGACCATGACCAACAACAACCAGAACATCACTCTGGAAGGGGCCCAGTACACCACCTGCCCACCGGGCCAGGAGGCCTGGACCCTGAAGGCCGGCAGCATCGACATCGATCAGTCCGAGGTATTTGGGGAGGCCTGGAACGCCAGCCTCTGGCTCTATGACTATCCGGTCTTCTACTTCCCCTATATCAACTTCCCCATCAAGGATGAGCGCAAGACCGGTCTGCTCTACCCGGGCTATACCCAAAGCTCCAAGAACGGTATGGACATCACCCAGCCGTTCTACTGGAACATCGCCCCCAACTACGATGCCACCATCACCTCCCGCTTCATGGACAGACGGGGCCTGATGGAACAGGTCGAGTTCCGCTACATGCCGGACCCGGCCCACGTGGGGAGCCTCTACTTCGAGAACCTGGCGGACGACAAGCAGTACGACGAGACGGCCAGCCTCAATCAGCATCTCTCTGATGGTCACCGTTACCTGCTCAGTGCCCGCCACACCTCCATGTTCATGGACAACGCCATGCGGGTGTCGGTGGACTACACCAAGGTACGGGACCAGGACTACAACTACTTCAACGACTTCACCCCCAAGGTGGGGACCCAGGTCGACAACCAGTTGCAGCAATCCCTGAAGGCGGGTTACTACCAGCAGAACTGGAACCTCGATGCCGAGGTACGGACCTACCAGATCCTGCTGGCCAGCGCCCAGCAGCCCCACGAGCTGATGCCGCGCATCAACCACAACTACTACCAGCAGGGAAGCTGGTACGATCTGGCCTGGAATACCGAGCTGACCAACTTCGGCTACAACAACGATCAGGCCATCGAGCAGAACAAGGGTGAAGCCTACACCGGCACCCGAGTCTACACGGCCCCCACCCTGACCATCCCCCTCGTTGACGAGGCGGGTTACTTCCTCGACAGCCAGTACAAGCTGATGTACACCCGTTACGACCAGACGGTGCCTGACCAGATGAGCAGCACCTTCACCAATCGTTTCACCCCGAGAGAGGGCGGCGACGTCACCCTGGAAGAGGGGACCATCACCCGGGTACTGCCCTCGTTCCGTCTCAAGGGCGGCATGACCTTCGAGCGGGATCAGCAGTGGTTTGGCGAGGGTGCCAACCAGACCCTGGAGCCTGAATTCCAGTACCTCTATGTGCCCTACAAGGATCAGGACAACATCGGTGTCTATGACTCCACCACCATGCGCCAGGACTACTACAGCCTCTTCAGCGATCGCCGCTTCGCCGGTCTGGACCGCATCAGCGACTCCAACCGGCTCTCCTTGGGGGTCACCACCCGCATTTATGATCCGGCCGGGGATGAACGAATCCGGTTGGCCGTTGCCCAAGCCTTCGACTTCGTGGCGCCCAGGGTCAAGCTTTACAGCAGCGATGAGCTGAGTACCAATACCCGCTCCCCGCTGTCGTTCGAGGGTGACGCCAAGATCAACGAGCAGTGGTATGCCCATGCGGGGGCACAATATGATATGGAACAGCGCCAGATAAGCTCTGCCAACAGCGCACTGGAATACCGTCACGAGAAGTTGATCAGCCAGTTGAACCACCGCTTCGTACGGGATGCCAACTACGACCTGGACCACAAGGGCCAGGTGACGGATCTCAACCAGATCGGCCTGCTGCTGACCACCCCGCTGGACGATCGCTGGCACCTTTATGGCGGCTACTATCAGGAGCTCAACCAGAACGTCAAAGTGGACCGCAAGGTGGGTCTGAAATACGACTCCTGCTGCTGGAGCATCAACTTCAACCTGGAATGGGTCAACACGCCAGACAACGTGAACCTGACCCCGACGTCCGAGCGCAGCCTCGGCATTCAATTTGAAATGAAAGGATTGGGTAGCGTGGGTACCGGCTCCAAGGGCACCTCCCTGGACACCGAAGCACTGCCTTACATTCGTCCGTTTAACCTGCGAGACCAGTAACCGGTCTGGCAAACGCCTTGAGAGATGGATATGAAGAAGACGTTGATTTCCCTGCTGACCGCAGGCCTGTTCGGAGTCATGAGCCAGGGTGCCCTCGCCGCCCCCGAGCTGATGGACAAGGTGCTTGCCGTGGTCAACAAGGATGTGGTGCTGGCCAGTCAGCAGGAGGCCCTGGTGCAAAAGGTCAAGGCCTCCGCCCAGGAGAGCGGCCAGTCCCTGCCCGATGACGTCACCCTGCGCAAGCAGGCACTGGATCGCCTGATCCAGGAGAGCCTGCAACTGCAACTGGCGGAGCGCCAGGGGCTCAAGATCAGTGACACCCAGCTGGAACAGGCCATTCAGAGCATCGCCGCCGACAACAAGATGAATCTGGAGCAACTGCGCGCCCAGCTGGAGCGGGAAGGCCTGACCTACGCCCAGTACCGTGAGGAGGTGCGCCGCGAGATCCTGATGAACGAGGTGCGCCGCAGCCAGGTCCGCCGTCGCATCAACATCTCCGATCAGGAGGTCAAGCAGGTGGTCGAAGCCCTGAGCAAACAGGGCCAGCAGCAGACGTCATATCATATCGGCCATATCCAGGTCGCGCTGCCGGACAACCCGAATGCCGAGCAGCTCAACGCTGCCAAGGCCAAGATCGAGCGCATTCTGGCGTCCCTGAAAGAGGGGGCCGACTTCCGCAAGCTGGCCATTGCCGAGAGTAACGGTCCCAAGGCGCTGGAAGGGGGTGACTGGGGCTGGTTGAGCCCGCAGGAGATGCCCACCCTGATGGCGGAAGCCGTGCAAGGGGCCGGCAAGGGTGACATCGTCGGCCCGCTGCGCTCCGGCGCCGGTCTGCACATCATCAAGATCTTCGACACCAAGGGTCAGCAACAGGTCATGCAGACCGAGGTCAAGGCGCGCCACATCCTGATCAAGCCCTCCATCATCCTGAGCGAGGAGAAGGCCAAGGGCACCCTGGACGGCATCCTGCACGACATCAAGAGCGGCAAGGCCAGCTTTGCCAGCATGGCAGAGAAATACTCCGAGGATCCGGGCTCTGCGGTGCAGGGTGGTGAGCTGGGCTGGTCTGATCCCAACGTCTATGTGCCGGAATTCCGCGACATGCTGGGGCGCCTGCAACCGGGCCAGATCAGCGAACCCTTCCGCACCAGCCACGGCTGGCACATCGTGCAGCTCGAGGATCGCCGCAGCCAGGACGCCACCGGCAAGGCCCAGGAGCAACGCGCCTACCAGCTCATCTTCAACCGCCGCTTCGCCGAAGAGTCCCAGGCCTGGCTGGATGAGCTGCGCGACGAAGCCTACATCCAGATCGAACCCAATTGATGGGCGACAAGCAGATGAACAAGGCGCATCCAGGGCACGCCGAGGCACAGCTGAGCTGCCACCGGCTTGCCATCACCCCGGGTGAACCGGCTGGCATAGGCCCGGATCTGGTGCTGCAGATTGCCCAGCGGGCCTGGCCCCATCAGCTGGTGGTGATCGCCGATCCCGCCCTGTTGCGCGAACGGGCCGCCCTGCTGGGGCTGTCCGTCGAGCTTGAACCCTATGACGAAAACGCCCCCACCCGTCCGCAGCGGGCGGGGACTCTGACCGTCTGCCCCGTGCCGCTCGGCGCCCCCGTGGTGCCAGGCCAGCTGGATGAGGGCAACGGCGCCTATGTGCTGGCTACCTTGCAGCGCGCCTGCGACGGCAACCTGAACGGCGAATTTGCCGCCGTGGTGACCGGGCCGGTGCACAAGGGGATCATCAACCAGGCTGGCGTCTCGTTCAGCGGTCACACCGAGTTCTTCGCCCAGCAGTCCGACACCGCCGATGTGGTGATGCTGCTAGCCACCGAAGGGCTGAGAGTGGCCCTCGCGACCACCCATATTCCCCTTGCCTATGTGGCCAAGGCCATCACCGAGGATCGCCTTGGCAAGGTGATCCGCATCCTGGATGCGGATCTCAAGCGCAAATTCGGCATCGAGCAGCCCCGGATCTATGTCTGCGGCCTCAATCCCCATGCCGGGGAAGGGGGTCATCTGGGCCGTGAAGAGATCGATGTCATCGAACCCGCCCTGGCCGCCCTGCGCCAGGAAGGGATCGATCTGGTCGGCCCGCTGCCGGCCGATACCCTGTTCCAGGACAAATACCTCAAGGATGCGGATGCGGTACTCGCCATGTACCACGATCAGGGGCTGCCCGTGCTCAAGTACAAGGGCTTTGGCAACTCGGTCAACATCACCCTCGGACTTCCCTTCATCCGTACCTCGGTGGACCACGGCACCGCGCTGGATCTGGCAGGCAAGAACCTGGCAGACCCCGGCAGCCTCACCACCGCGATCAACCACGCCATCCAGATGGTAGAGAAAAAAAGATATGAGCAGTAAGGTGCACATGGGCCACACGGCCCGTAAGCGTTTCGGTCAGAACTTCTTGCACGACCGGTATGTGATCGACCAGATAGTGGCCGCCATCAACCCGCAACCGGGTCAGAATCTGGTGGAGATTGGCCCGGGTCTGGCCGCGCTCACCGAGCCGGTCGCTGCCCAGATGGACAAGATGACCGTGGTCGAGCTGGACCGGGATCTTGCCGCACGTCTGCGCGAACACCCCACCCTGAAAGAGAAGCTGACCGTCATCGAAGCCGATGCCATGCGCTTTGACTTCAGTACCCTGATGGGGGAAGGCAAGGGGCCGCTGCGCATCTTCGGCAACCTGCCCTACAACATCTCCACCCCGCTCATCTTCCACCTGTGCGAATTTGCCGACCGGGTGGAGGACATGCACTTCATGCTGCAAAAGGAAGTGGTACTGCGTCTGGCCGCCGGCCCGGGCAGCAAGGCCTATGGCCGTCTGAGCGTGATGACCCAGTACTACTGTCAGGTAGTGCCGGTGCTGGAAGTGGGTCCGGGCGCCTTCAAGCCGGCGCCGAAGGTGGATTCCGCCGTGGTGCGTCTGATCCCGCACAAGAACCCGACTATCGTCGCGAAAGACATTCGTTGCCTGAACCGGGTCTGCACCGAAGGCTTCGGCCAGCGTCGCAAGACCATTCGCAACAGCTTCTCCAACTTCATCACCGACGCCCAGCTGACCGAGCTTGGCATCGATGGCAACCTGCGCCCGGAGAATCTCTCCCTCGAGCAGTTCGTCACGATCGCCAACTGGCTGGCCGACCAGCAACAGGCCTGATCCCATGACCCAAGCCCGGATAGTGGTCCGCCCCCACCCCAGCTATGTGGCGGGAACCGCAGATCCCTACCATTTTCTCTATCGCATCGAGATTGAGAACCTGGGTCCGGGCACGGTGCAACTGCTGCATCGACGCTGGCTCATTACGGATGCCAATGGCAAGATGCTGGAAGTGGAAGGTCCCGGCGTGGTCGGTGAACAACCCCTGATCGCCCCCGGCGAGACCTTTTCCTACCAGAGTGGCGTTCCCCTCGCCACACCGCTTGGCGTGATGGAAGGCAGCTACATCCTGCAGGATGAATCGGGGCAACAATTCGAAGCCCCCATCGCCCCCTTCACGCTGGCCGTCCCCAACATAATCAACTGAGGTTTCATGGCGAACTGTTTCGTCGGTGATATCCAGGGCTGCTACGACGATTTGCGCCGTCTGCTGGATCTTGCCGAGTTCGACTTCGATAACGACACGCTCTGGCTGTGTGGCGATCTCGTCGCCCGGGGGCCGGACTCCCTCAACACCCTGCGTTTCGTCAAATCACTGGGGCAGCAGGCCGTCACCGTGCTCGGCAACCACGACCTGCACCTGCTGGCGGTGGCCCACGGGGTCGCCCCGCTCAAGAAGAAAGACAAGCTGCAGGCGCTGATGGAGGCGCCGGATCGGGACGAGCTGCTGGAGTGGCTGCGTCACCGTCCCCTGCTGGCAGAACACCCCGACCTGCCCATCATGATGGTGCATGCGGGCCTCTCCCCCGCCTGGGACGCCCACACCGCCCGCAGTTGTGCCCGGGAGGTGGAGAGCCTGCTGCGCGGGGATCAGTACAGCTGGCTGCTGCACAACATGTATGGCGATCAGCCCGACAGCTGGAACGACAACCTGCTGGGCATAGAGCGTTACCGCTACATCATCAACAGCTTCACCCGGATGCGCTTTTGCTACTTCGACGGGCGCCTCGACTTCAAATGCAAGAAGGGCCCCACCGAATCGACCCCGGGCCTGCGCCCCTGGTTCGAGCAGCGCGAGCACCATATAGATGACCCCATCCTGGTCTTCGGCCACTGGGCGGCCCTGATGGGCGACACCGGCAAATCCGATATCAAGGGACTCGACACCGGGTGCGTCTGGGGCAACAGCCTCACCCTGTGGCGCTACGAGGACGACGCCCTGATCGCCACCCCCTGCCCGGCCTATGCCAAGTAGATCGGCTCTCTGCGGAACAAGGGAATGATCCGCCGTTGAGAGGAGAGCAATGCCCTCTCCTGCGAAATGGAGCTGAAAACAGAACGGACCCGGCAATGCCGGGCCCGTTTTTTCATGATGAGCGGATCAGAGCCTGCGCCCCAGCCGTTTCTCGACCTGGCGCCGCTCCCATTCCGGGCCAAACAGCTTGAAGGGCTGGAACAGGTTGATGGCGTGAGAAGCCAGCCCCAACCCCCATCCCAGCATGGGCCACCAGGCCCAGATATAGTCCGGGTTGCTCAGGTAGTTGATGACAAACAGCCCCCCTATCACCAGCACATAGCTCATGAGGTGGCCGTAGAAGCCCCTGAGCCCCTCCACGAACTTCATCGCCTCCCGCTCATCCCGCGCCACCTGCACGCGTCCCCGATCTTCGCCCTCATTCCCTTTCATCTCGCTCTCCTGCAGTTGGGTCACATCGAGCTCGAAGACGGCGGCCAGGGCCTTGAGGGATTCCAGTCCGGGTTGTTGTCCCTGCTCTATTCGCTGAATGGTGCGAACGCTCAGGCCAGTGAGGGTCGCCAGCTGTTCCTGGGACCATCCCCGTTGCAATCTCAACTTCCTGACGATCATCTTACGCTCCTTGTGGTGATTGACAGGGCCAGCATAGGGAAAGGGGATGAGAGGCGACACGACAGATGGCCGACACTCACCTGACTTCCTTTAAAAATCAAAATCTTACTACCACGCAATCGTGGCTTTTGCGCCCCGAGCAGCCAGGCTTGGCGTGCCGCTGGCGGCCAGACGTCACGGGGGGTTACAACCCCTGCATCAGCTCGGCACCAATCTCGAAGGAGCGCAGGCGCGCCTGATGATCGACGATGGGGCCGTTGAACATCAGCTCGTCCGCTCCGGTCTCTGCCAGCAGAGCCTTGAGGCCGTGGCGTACCCGATCCGGCTCCCCTACCAGGGAGCGAGCCAGAGTCTGCTCCATCGCCATCAATTCGCGGGGAGACCACTCATCCCCCAGCGTCTGCACCGGCAGTGGCAGCTTGCCGGCATCCCCCCGGTAGAGACGCAGGAACTGCTGCTGCAGGGTGGTGAACAGGAAGCGGGCCTCACGATCGGTGTCGGCGGCGATCAGATTGACGCACACCACCGCATGGGGTTTGGGCCAGCGGGCAGAGGGACGGTATTGGGTACGGTAGATCTCCAGCGCCTGCAGCAACATGGCGGGAGCGAAGTGGGAAGCAAAGCCGAACGGCAACCCCATGGCCGCTGCCAGTTGGGCACTGTAGAGGCTGGATCCCAGCAGCCAGATGGGCACATGGAGTCCCTGACCCGGCACCGCCTGCACGGCACCGACCTCGTCGCCGAAATAACTCATCAGTTCGCGCACATCCGCCGGGAAGTCATCCACCTCGCCGCTGCGCTGGCGGCGAAGCGCCTGCATGGTGCGCTGATCGCTGCCAGGGGCGCGGCCCAGGCCGAGATCGATGCGATCCGGATAGAGGGAGCTCAGCGTGCCGAACTGCTCCGCAATGACCAGGGGGGAGTGGTTCGGCAACATGATGCCGCCAGCCCCGAGCCGCAACGTCGTGGTGCCCCCTGCCAGGTGGCCAATCAGCACCGCTGTGGCGGCGCTGGCAATGCCCGGCATGTTGTGGTGCTCCGCCAGCCAGTAGCGGTGGTAACCCCAGCGCTCCGCATGGCGAGCCAGATCCAGCGAGTGGCGAAACGACTCGGCCGGTAGACCACCTTCGGGAACGGGCACCAGATCCAGCACGGAATAGGGGACGACAGACATGGGACACTCCATTGGTTCACAGGGCGTTTATCAGGGGAGCAATGTAGCACGAGATATCTGAACGAATCATCTCACCACAGAGCAAGGGGGCAGCCCGGAGGCCGACTGTTGATTTCGGGCCGAAGAGCGCAAGATCGAGTCCTAGGCTTTTTGTCATCCAGCAAGCACACTGTTAGGTGACCAATACGGCGATCGCCAGGGGACAAGGATCCGTCCATGACAAACGCAAGTCTCAGTCGCAGACCCTTTTACGTACACATTGCCACCCTTTTCATCCTGCTCTTCTCCTTGCTGGGGGGCGCCCTCATCGTGCTGCAGTTCCAGCAGGGCATGCAGCAGGGGCTGGAGCACGAACGTCAGAGCTTCCAGCAATACCGGGAGCAGCTTGCCCTCGCCATCAAGCTGAACCAGCGACCAGCCCGCATGTCCCTGAATCTGCTGCGCAGCGGCCAGCTGTCTGCCATGACAGACCTCGAGACGCGGCTCGCCTTCCTGCCCCAGCTGGCGGAAGTACTGGCCAACAGCACCAGTTACGGCGCCATCTATGCCGGTTACGAGGACGGCGATTTCTTTCTGGTTCGCAAGCTGACCGAACGGGCGAGAGGGGCGCTGGAGGCGCCTCCGCCCGAGAGCCGCCTGCTGGTCCAGAGCCTGCATCAGGGACAGGGAGAGTTCCTCTATTTCGACCAGCGGCTGCGGCTGCTGGAGCGGCGCCCCATGCCGGACTACCGTTTCGATCCGCGAGATCGGGGCTGGTACAAGGAGGCGCGCTGGAGCACGGGCATCATAGTGACCCACCCCTACCTCTTCTTCACTACCCGGGAGCCAGGCATGACACTGGCGGTGGAGAGCGACGATCGCCGGGCGGTGATCGGGCTCGATGCGGGCGTGGAGGGACTCTCTTCCCTCATCGGCGAGTTGCCCCTGCCCGGTCACAGCCAGCTGGTGCTGTTTGACGAGGTCGGGACCCTGCTGGCCACGGATCCCGAGCGCCTTCCAAGCTTCGAGCAACTGAGCCGCCTGCCCATGCTGTCGGCCCTCAATCACCCCATTCTCACCAGGCTGCAACAGGAGATGGCTGCGCGGCCTGCCCTGCTGCATCACCCCGCCGAGCTGACCCTGGCAACGGTTCAGGGTCAGGAGTGGCTGGTCAACCTCTCCTCCCTCGGGGAAGAGTCTCCGTTTTATCTCGCCCTCCTGGTGCCCACCGAGGTGCTCACCGCCCCGGCGCGCCAGGATGCGCTGCACAATCTCGCCTGGGCCCTTGCCGGTCTGCTGCTCCTGCTGCCCGTCATCTGGCTGGCCGCCCGGCGCACTGCCGCCCCCTTGCTGGTATTGACCGGGGAGGCTGAGCGGATCCAGCACTTCGACTTTGGCGAAAGCCCGGGGCCGGATTCGGCGATCCGCGAAATTGACGACCTCGCCCGCGCCATGTCCAGCATGCGCCTGACCCTCGGCAATTTCATGAACATGGGCCGGGCGCTGGCGGCAGAGCATCGCTTCGATTCGTTGCTCAGCCGCATCCTGCACGAGACGGTGGCGGCAGCCCAGGCCGAGGGCGGCTGCCTATTCCTGGCCCAGGAGAGCGAGATGCAGGCCGTTCACGCCATCTGGCAGGGGCAGCCGCTGGCGTGCGAACAGGTACAGTGGCAGGCGGCGCTGCTCGGCGGTCTCTACCACACGGAGCGCCTCTGCCTGCCCCTCGACGAGGCACAGTGGGCCCGCTTCCTCACCGACTGGGGCCCTTTCCCCGGTGCCTGCCAACTGCTGGTCGAGCCCCTTCACAACCACCGTCAGGAGCTGATCGGCTGCCTGCTGCTGATCCTGCCAGACTGCTCGGCCCGCGAACTGGCCTCGCGCATCAGCCTCATCGAGGCGCTGGCGGGCACCTCCTCTTCCGCTATCGAAAACCAGCGCCTGCTGGAGGAGCAGAAGCAACTGCTGGAAGCCTTCATCGAGCTCATCGCCGGTGCCATCGATGCCAAGAGCCCCTACACCGGCGGCCACTGCCAGCGGGTGCCGGAACTGGCCAGGATGCTGACCCAGGCTGCCTGCGCACAGCAGACGGGGCCCTTTGCCGATTTCCGGCTCAACGAAGAGGAGTGGGAGGCCATCCATATCGCGAGCTGGCTGCACGACTGCGGCAAGGTCACCACCCCGGAGTTCGTGGTGGACAAGGCGACCAAGCTCGAGACCATTTACGACAGGATCCACGAGGTCCGCACCCGCTTCGAGGTGCTCAAGCGGGATGCCCACATCGAGGCGCTCTGCAGCCTGCTGCCCCCATCCGGGCAGCAGGCCGCCCTCGAGGCCGTGCTCCCCCTCTGGCACACCCTGGATCAGGAGTTCGCCTTCGTGGCCGAGTGCAATCTGGGGGGCGAGTGGATGGCGCCGGAGAAACTCGCCAGGCTGGATGCCATTGCCAGCCGCACCTGGTTGCGCACTCTGGACGATCGGCTCGGCATCAGTCAGGAGGAACGCAAGCGCCACCAGGAGGCCCCCTCTCCCCTCCCCTGCCGAGAGTCGCTGCTCGCCGACAAGGCGGTGCATCTCGTCCCTCGCCCCGAGCACGACAATCTCGCCCGACACAACCCATGGGGCTTCAAGGTGCGGGTGCCCACCCACCTCTACAACCGGGGGGAACGCTACAACCTCGCCATCGGCCGTGGCACCCTCACCGAAGAGGAGCGCTACAAGATCAACGATCACATCATCCAGACCATACGCATGCTGGAGAAGCTCCCCTTCCCCCGCCATTTGCGCAAGGTGCCGGAGATTGCGGGGGGCCATCACGAGCGGATGGACGGCACGGGCTATCCGCGCCAGTTGCAAGGGGGGCAGATGAGCATTCCAGCCCGCATCATGGCCATTGCAGACATCTTCGAGGCGCTGACGGCGAGCGATCGCCCCTACAAGTCTGGCAAAACGGTCTCCCAGTCCCTGGCCATCATGGTGAAGATGGTGCAGGAACAGCACATAGACCCGGCCCTGTTTGCCCTCTTCATCGAGAGCGGCATCTGGCGGGACTACGCCAGACGCTTCCTCGCCCCCGAGCAGCTGGACGAGGTCGAATGCCAGGCCCTGCTGGCAGGATCACACTGACCTTCCGCTGACACTCGCCCATAAAAAAACGGTCAACCCGGGTTGACCGTTTTTCGTTCCACTTCGCCCCTTAGAACAGCAGGTGCGCCACACCGGCAATCACCGGCAGGGTGACCAGGGTGCGCAGCAGGAAGATGACGAACAGCTCCCACAACTTGACCGGGATCTTGCTGCCCAGCAACAGAGCGCCCACTTCCGACATGTAGATGAGCTGGGTGACCGACATGGCGGCGATCACGAAGCGGGTGATGTCGCTCTCGATAGTGGAGGCCAGCACCGCCGGGATGAACATGTCGGCGAAGCCCACCATGATGGTCTTGGAAGCGGCTTCCGCCTCCGGCAATTGCAGCAGCTCGAGCAAAGGCACGAAGGGCGCTCCCAGCCAGTTGAACACCGGGGTGTGCTCCGCCAGCATCAGGGCACAGGTCCCGACGGCCATCACCACCGGCAGCACGCCAAACACCATGTTCAGGGCGTTTTTCACCCCTTCACGCGCCACGGCGCCGAGATCCGTCATGCCGTCGGCCTTGGTCAGGGCACGATGGTAGCCGTAGCTCAGCACGCTGTGCTGATGGGGGATGGCCTCCTGCTTGCGGCACAGGGGAGTACCGTCGCTGTAGACATCCTTCTTCCAGGAGAGCGGCGGCAGGCGCGGTACCACGATGGCGGCCACCACACCGGCCAGGCAGACGGTCAGGTAGAAGGGGACGAACATGTGCTCCAGCTTCACCTGGGAGATCACCACCAGACAGAAGGTGATGGAGACGGCGGAGAAGGTGGTACCGATGACGGCCGCTTCCCGCTGGGTATAGAACTTGCCCTCATACTGCTTGCTGGTCAGCAGGATCCCGACGCTGCCATCACCGAGCCAGGAGGCGAAGCAGTCCACCGCAGAACGACCCGGCAGACGGAACACCGGACGCATGATGCGGGTCATCATGGTACCGACAAACTCCAGCAGACCAAAATCCAGCAGCAAGGGCAGCAGCAGGCCCGCAAAGATGAAGACGGAGAACAGTACCGGCAACAGATCATGCAGCACCAGGCCGCCGGTCGACCCTGAGCGCAGCACCTCGGGACCGGCTTCAAAGAAGGTCAACAGCACGAAGACCCCGCCCAGCACCCGCACGCACGCCCAGAAGGGGGAGACGTTGAACAGGCTGTTGAGGAAGGGGCGTTTTACTAGGATCGCCGGTTTGAACAGCCAGGCGATCAGGGTCATCAGCATGGTGGTGGTGATGATGGCGCTGACCATGGCCACCAGATGATCGGCAAACACCGTTTGAACCAGCTTCGCCAGCACGGCGACGGGAATGGTGACATTGCCGTCATAGATGACCGGGGTCATGAACAGCAGGATCCCGATCAGTGACGGGATCAAAAACATCAGCACGTTGCGGCGAGTACGGATTGCCGGTGCTTCCAGGGTCTTTTCCAACATATAAACAGCCTTAAATGTGACTTTTCCTTCAGCCGGGCCGCCTGCATACTCATGCCCTCGCCCGGAAAACGGGCGCAAGAATAACCCAAAAAACTGCACAAACAAGCCGTTAATTGATCATTTCAAGCATAAATATTTTATCAGGCGAACCATCCATAAGAACAAACCAAAACAGTCATGCATATCGATTCAATTTGAATGGTTAGCATAATGTTTCATACAGGTTACATTCAGGTGCGCAGTATAATCCGCAGCCACTGTCAGGCAATAAGAGACATGAAAAATATATCTATAGGGTGATCCCGTCGATCCTCCCATAAAAAAACCGGAGCCTGTCTGGCTCCGGTCTTGTCACGAACATGATGCTCAATCGCGAACGTAAATGACTTCGACGCCGTCGTCGTCCTCATCGTCCCAGTCGTCATCGTCCAGACCATCATCGAAGGCCTTGGACGCCGCCAGGGCATCGGCTTCCGCCTTGGCAAGCTGGTTCTTGTGATAGTCGTCCCACTTGAACTCCACCTTCTCGATGGCGTCTCTGGCATCTTCCGCCAGCTGACGGGGCATGGTGTCCAGCAGATCCAGGATGTCGTAGCACACCTTCTTGGTACCTTCCTTGCTGATGGCGGTGATGGCGTAGACCGGACCTTCGTGGTTGAGGGCTGCCTTGACTCTGTCCATCACTTCCTGAGCCTCTTCTTCCAGGATCAGGTCCATCTTGTTGAACACCAGCCAGCGCGGCTTGCCCGCCAGCTCGGGGCTGTATTTTTCCAGCTCCCGGACGATGGTCACGGCGTTCTCGGCAGGATCTGAACCATCCACCGGGCAGATATCCACCAGATGGATCAGGACGCGGCAACGCTCCAGGTGCTTGAGGAAGCGGATCCCCAGGCCTGCCCCCTCGGCAGCCCCTTCAATGAGGCCAGGAATGTCGGCAATGACGAAGGAGCGGGAGTTTTCACCGCGTACCACACCCAGATTCGGTACCAGGGTGGTGAAGGGGTAGTCTGCCACTTTCGGACGGGCCGCAGAAACGGCGCGAATGAAGGTGGACTTGCCTGCGTTGGGCAGACCCAGCATGCCGACATCCGCCAGCAGCAGCAGCTCCAGCCTCAGGGTACGCACTTCACCCGGGGTGCCGTTGCTCTTCTGGCGCGGCGCCCGGTTGACCGAGCTCTTGAAGCGGGTGTTGCCAAGGCCGTGGAAGCCGCCCTTGGCAACCAGCAGCTTCTGATCGTGACTGGTCAAATCCCCCAGCAATTCGCCGGTGTCTTCATCGGTGGCACGGGTTCCCACCGGCACGCGCAGGATCTTGTCCTTGCCGCGACGACCGGTACAGTTGGCACTCTGACCGTTCTCGCCACGCTCGGCGGCGTGGAAGCGCTCGAAACGGTAGTCGATCAGGGTGTTCAGGTTTTCATCGGCCACCAGATACACGTCGCCACCATCACCGCCGTCACCGCCGTCCGGGCCGCCGTTCGGGATGTACTTCTCGCGGCGGAAGCTCACACAACCGTTACCACCGTCACCGGCATCGACTCGAATCTGGACTTCATCAACAAACTTCATAGGTAACCGTCACCTTAATTCGAAAAACCGATACGCAATTACAGTGATACGGGCCCCTTCGGGCGAGGCGCATCTGGCCGATGAGGGCTGTCAGCGCCGGCTCATCCGCGTGCCGTTTTTTCGTCAAACTCATCAGAAAAACAAAAGCCCCGCCAGGTTGGCGGGGCTTCGGATCCTTGCGGTCCGTAATTACTCAGCAACGATGCTGACGTACTTACGATTCTGCGGACCTTTAACTTCGAACTGCACTTTACCGTTCGCGGTAGCGAACAGAGTGTGGTCCTTGCCCAGACCAACGTTCTCACCAGCGTGGAACTTGGTGCCGCGCTGACGAACGATGATGCTGCCAGCCAGAACTGTTTCGCCGCCGAAACGCTTCACGCCCAGGCGTTTAGCTTCAGAATCGCGACCGTTGCGGGATGAACCGCCAGCTTTTTTGTGTGCCATCTATCGTACTCCTCTAATTAAGCGCTGATGCCAGTGATTTTGACTTCAGTGAACCACTGACGGTGGCCCGCTTGCTTACGGTGGTGCTTACGACGACGGAACTTGACGATAGTCACTTTCTCGCCACGGCCGTGAGCCACAACTTCAGCCACAACCTTGCCACCTTCAACGAAAGGAGCACCTACTTTGAAAGTGTCGCCTGCAGCAACCATCAGCACTTCGTTGAAGTCGATGGTAGCGCCAGTCTCAACGTTCAGCTTTTCCAGACGAACGATTTGACCTTCGGCCACACGGTGTTGTTTTCCGCCGCTTTGGAATACCGCGTACATTTGATTAACTCCGTAAAGGCGTGTCTTTTGCTCAAGGCCAGACACGCACAAAAACCTATAACAATGGGCGGGCATTCTACGCAGAACGATTTGCCGAGGCAAGGCCAATTTAGCAAAAAGTTTATTTTGTGCGCATATCTGCCCCCGTGAATAAACGCCTAACTGTAACCCATTGTGAAATCGTGTAGAATCCCCGCCATTGCTAAAAACGCAGTAAATGCTGCCGTCACGTTACGAGACTTATGGACCAACAGACTATCCGTGCGCTCTGTGCCGCCGACATGACGGCGGTCAATGAACTGATCCTGACGAGACTCCAGTCCGATGTCAGCCTGATCAACAAGCTGGGTTTCTATATTGTCAGTGCAGGCGGAAAACGGATGCGCCCCATGCTGACCGTGATGGCCGCACGCGCACTGGGCTATGAGGGTGAAGATCACCTGAAACTGGCCGCCATCATCGAGTTCATTCACACCTCCACCCTGCTGCACGACGACGTGGTCGACGAATCCGACCTGCGCCGCGGCCGGGAAACCGCCAACGCCCTGTTTGGCAACGCCGCCAGCGTTCTGGTGGGTGACTACCTCTATAGCCGCTCCTTCCAGATGATGAGCGAACTCTCCAACCTGAAGGTGATGGAGATCCTCTCCGATGCCACCAACACCATCGCCGAAGGCGAAGTGCTGCAGCTGATGAACTGCAACGATCCGGATACCACGGAAGAGAGCTACATGACGGTCATCTACTGCAAGACCGCCAAGCTGTTTGAAGCCGCGACCCGACTCGCCGCCGTGCTGACCCATCAGCCCGAGCCCGTCGAGCAGGCCATGACCGACTACGGCAAGTACCTGGGTACCGCGTTCCAGATCATCGACGACGTGATGGACTACTGCTCCCAGAGCGAGGAGATGGGCAAGAACGTGGGTGACGATCTGGCCGAAGGCAAGCCGACCCTGCCGCTGTTGCGCGCCATGGAAGTGGGTACCCCGGAAGAGCGTCAACTGGTGCGCGATGCCATCGAGCACCGCAACGGTATGGATCATCTGGAGCGTATTCTGGGCATCCTGGATCGCACCGGAGCTCTCGAATACTCCCGCCAGCGAGCTCGGAAAGAGGCTGACAAGGCCATCGCCGCCCTCGCCATCCTGCCTGACTCCCGGCACAAGCAAGCGCTGGAGACCCTGGCCCACATGGCGGTGCAGCGCAGCGCCTGATGCCAGCCGGCGGACAATAAAAAAGAGGCCCTCTGGCCTCTTTTTTATTGTCTGAATTCGCCGTGCCACTGTCGTATCAACACAGGTTCTAACAGGCCAACGCCCACAAGATGACGCCACCTGCCACCACCAGACAGCCGCCGATGCGGCGCAGCTGTTCCGGCGGCAACTCCCCGAGCAGGCGCAGCATCTGCTGCCATGCCCTGGGAGCGAGCAAGGGCCCCAATCCTTCGAAGAGCAGCAGCAACCCCAGCCCCATCAACATGGATGTCAGCATCACCTCTCCCTATCCCTGTTCCCCTGCCGGTCTGTGGCCGGCAAACAAAAGGGCCTGAATCATCAGGCCCTTGGGTCATATCAACACATGTTTACTGCTTGTTGCCGTGCGGCGACTTGAGGTAGCGGAAGAACTCGCTGTCCGGTTTCAGGACCATGAGGTCGTTGCCACCGGCGAAGCTCTTGCGATAGGCCTCCATGCTGCGCACGAAACTGAAGAACTCCGGGTCCTTCTTGTAGCTGTCGGCATAGATCCTGGCGGCTTCGGCATCCCCTTCACCACGCAGTTGACGGGCATTACTCTCGGCGTCGGCGATCATCACGGTCACCTTGCGGTCGATGTCGGCACGCAGGATCTCGGCCTGCTCGCGGCCCTGTGAACGGTGTTCACGGGCAACCGCGGTCCGCTCGGCACGCATCCGCTGATAGATGGAGCTGGAAACTTCCACCGGCAGGTTGATCTGCTTGATGCGCACATCCACCACCTTGATGCCGAGCTCGGAGGAGCGCGCCATCTTCATCAGGGCATCTTCCATCACGGTACTGCGCTCGCCGGAGACGATGTCCTTGATGGTGCGGTTACCGATCTCGGAACGCAGGCCGTTGTTGATCTTGCGCTTGAGCAGGTCTTCAGCCTGGATCTTGTTGCCACCACCGGTCGCCAGGTAGTACTTGGAGAAGTCCTCGATCTTCCACTTCACGTAGGAGTCGATGATGAGGTCCTTCTTCTCGGACGTAACGAAGCGATCCGCCTGGCCTTCCAGAGTCTGGATGCGGGCATCCATCTTGCGTACCTGGTCGATGAGCGGCACCTTGAAGTGCAGACCCGGCTCGTACAGGCGCGGTTCACCGGAGTCGACCCGTTTCACCTTGCCAAACTGCACCACGATCCCCTTCTGTCCTTCATCGACGATGAAGATGGAAGAGAAGCAGACCATGGCGGCCACAGCGATGACACCAATAGCTAGCTTTTTCATCTATCAGTTTCTCCCTGTGCTGAAACGATCACCGCCACGCAGCGGGGTCGGAGTGGAGTTGGCCCCTTCGTTGGACGGCTGGGCCGCCTCGACTGCCGGGGTGCCCGCAGGACGTGCCGGTTGCACGGCATTCGCCTTGCCAGAGAGCTTGTCGAGCGGCAGATAGATCATGCTGTTGTTGCCAGCCGGCATGTCGACCACCACCTTGTTGGCCTGCTGATAGAGCTCTTCCATGGTTTCCAGGTAGATACGATCACGGGTCAGCTCGGGCGCGGCCTGATACTGGGGCAGTAGCTCGTTGAAGCGAGCGACTTCACCCTTGGCCTTCAACACGATCTGGGACTTGTAGGCTTCGGCCTCCTGCTCCAGACGTTTGACCTGGCCACGAGCCTTGGGCTCCACTTCACGGGCATAGGCTTCCGCTTCACGGATAAAACGCTGCTCATCTTCCTGGGCGGAGATGGCGTCATCAAACGCATCCTTCACCTCTTCCGGCGGACGCGCCGGCAGGAAGTTGACGTCCACGATCTGCAGACCCATCTGATAGGGCTCGATGATGCTGTCGATCACCTGCCAGGTTTCCTGACGCACCTTCTCACGACCCGTGGTCAGCACATCGTCCATCCGGGTGTGACCCACCACGTAGCGCAGGGCGCTGTCGGTGGCCTGGCTCAGGCTCTCGTCGGCGTTGGTCACGCTGAACAGGTACTGCTCGGGATCGACCACGCGATACTGCACGTCCATCTCGACCCGTACCACGTTCTCATCCTGGGTCAGCATGAAACCGGACGCCGGCAGGGAACGGACAGACTCCACGTCCACCGGGATCACCCGGTCGATGAAGGTCGGTTTCCAGCGCAGGCCGGGATCCACGTTGTGGGAGTATTCGCCAAAGCGCAGCACCACGCCTCGCTCGGCTTCGCGAATGGTGTAGAAGCCGCTGACGACCCACACCACCACGGCCACCACCAAGGCGATGGAGAGGCCGAACTTGCCGACGTCACCACCACCGGATTTGCCACCACCGAGCAGACCGCCAAAACGACGGCTCACCTTGCGAAGCATCTCGTCCAGATCAGGGGGGCCCTGATTCTTGCCGTTGTTCCCCCAGGGGTCACGGTCTTTGCCATTGTTACCAGGCTCATTCCAAGCCATCAGCGTCTCCATTAATACATGCGGATGGATATCATCTCTATCGGGCCACAGAGGGGCGATGAAGTCAGCAAACCAGTTATGTTCATCGACCCATCAATGCCTGATAAAGCGTTGTAAACTCTCACCTTCTTGTTTCATGAGGCGGTTCCAGTCAGCCAGTTGCAGGCGAACTTCCAGCACAAAGTCCCCCTCCTCGCTGAAACCTTCCTGCTCGATACCTTTCAGCCGATAGAGCGCACTGCGCAGTCTGGCGGCGGAAGGGGGCAGTTGCAGGGTGTGATGCACCATGGAGCCGGCCAGCAGTTCGGTCAGTGCCTGGAACAGGTATTCACTGCCCTCGCCAGTCTGGGCCGACAACCAGACTCGCACCGGTCGTCCAGCCTCATCCCGTTCAAGACCAGCCGGACGATCCCCCAGCTTGTCGATCTTGTTGCAGATCATCAGTTGGGGACGGTCATCCGCCTCGATCTCGGCCAGCACACGCTGGACCGACTCGATATTCTCCTGCATCTGTTCATCGGCACAGTCCACCACGTGCAGCAGCAGGTCCGCTTCGCGAGTCTCCTGCAGGGTCGCCTTGAAGGCCGCGACCAGATCATGGGGCAAGTGCCGAATAAATCCAACTGTATCCGCCAGGATCACATCACCCACATCCTGGATCACCAATTTGCGCAGGGTGGGGTCCAGGGTTGCGAACAATTGGTCGGCAGCATACACGCTGGCATCTGTAAGTTGGTTGAACAAAGTGGATTTTCCGGCGTTGGTATACCCCACCAGAGAAACGGTCGGCACTTCGTTGCGGTTGCGGGCACGGCGCCCCTGCTCCCGCTGCTTGGCCACCTTGTCGAGGCGGCGCAAAATGGCCTTGATGCGCTCACGCAGCAGGCGTCGGTCGGTTTCAAGCTGGGTTTCACCCGGGCCGCGCAGACCGATCCCCCCCTTTTGTCGCTCAAGGTGGGTCCAGCCTCGCACCAGACGAGTGGAAAGATGGCGCAACTGGGCCAGTTCGACCTGCAACTTGCCTTCGTGAGTGCGGGCGCGCTGGGCGAAGATATCGAGGATAAGGCCTGTTCTGTCCACGACCCGGCACTGGAACAGACGCTCCAGGTTGCGCTCCTGGGCGGGGGTCAGGGCATGGTTGAAGATGACCACGTCGGCGTCCAGCATCTGGACCTGGGACGCGATCTCTTCCGCCTTGCCGCTGCCGACAAAAAATTTGGCGCTGGGTGCGCTGCGACTGGTGGTGATCACCCCCAGTGCATTGACCCCGGCCGAGCTCACCAGCATCTTGAGCTCGTCCAGATCCTCCCGCTCGCCCTCATCGCTGAAGTTGACATGTACCAGAACGGCCTGTTCACCAGCTTCGTAACGGTCAAACAAGCGCTTGCTCCTTGACAGGTATCATGATGGATCTGAGTTGGCGAGTGAACTCGCCGCAGGATATCACGCCTCGGCTTCACCCTGCTCTTCACCGGCGGCGCCCGGGGCGTGCTGGTGATGGTTGACGGCACGGGCCGGCACCACGGTGGAAATGGCGTGCTTGTAGACCATCTGGCTCACGGTGTTCTTCAGCAGAATGACAAACTGGTCAAACGATTCGATCTGACCCTGCAGTTTGATACCGTTCACCAAATAGATAGAAACAGGAATACGCTCACGGCGCAGCGCATTCAAAAACGGGTCTTGGAGAGATTGCCCCTTAGCCATCTTTCTTTTCCTTATAGTTTGTTGTTTTTAAACACCGGATATTCAATATAACAACCTGATTATACAGGAGTGTCAAGCCGGACCAGCTTGGGCGACGACCCTGGCCAGATTGCCAGACTCACCAGATTCCAACCAGGTCACATCAGGCCAACCGCGCAACCAGGTCATCTGACGCTTGGCCAACTGGCGGGTGGCAACAATACCGCGATAACGCATCTCATCATACTCGACTTCCCCCGCCAGGTAGTCCCACATTTGGCGGTATCCCACGCAGCGAATGGAGGGAAGATCCGGGGTAAGATCCCCCCGCTCGTAAAGCGCCCTGACCTCCTGCTCGAAGCCGCTGCCCAGCATCTTGTCAAACCGCTGTTCGATGCGCTGGTGCAGCACGGCCCGATCCCTCGGCGCGATGGCAAACTGCAGCGCCCGGTAGGGCAGCCCCTCTCCCTGTACCTGGGTCAGCTCGGTGAGGGTCTTGCCGCTGATGCGGTAAACCTCGAGCGCCCGGCACAGGCGCTGGGGATCGTTGGGGTGGATGCGTGCACCGGCCACCGGGTCGATGCGCACCAGTTCGTCGTGCAGCGCCTGCCAGCCGAGGCGGGCAGCATCTTCCTCGATGCCGGCCCGAATGGTGGGATCGGCGGAAGGCAGCGGAGAAAGCCCCTCCAGCAGCGCCTTGAAATAGAGCATGGTGCCGCCCACCAGCAGCGGAATGCGGCCACGGTCGGCGATCTCTTTCATCTCCCGCAGGGCATCCTTGCAAAAATCCGCCGCCGAATAGCTCATGGCGGGATCCAGGATGTCGATCAGCCGATGCGGGGCCTGCGCCAGCTCGGCTGGCGTCGGCTTGGCGGTGCCTATGTCCATGCCGCGATAGATGAGCGCAGAGTCCACGCTGATGATGTCGCAGGGCAGGGCCTGGCACAGTTCAATGGCGAGATCCGTCTTGCCGGAGGCCGTCGGCCCCATCAGAAAAATTGCAGTCGGCAAGTCAGCCACGTTAAACACTCCCTTCGGCCGCCCCTTCACGGGCGAGCCGGCATAAAACTGGTCATATGGATGCAACAGACGACGAGACGCCGTCAGTTGCCATCGGCAAACTCGGCCAGCACGTTCGCCAGCGACAACGGGCGCACCATGCGAACGTCTGCCAGTTGGTCACTGAAATCGGCAACAAGTTCCGTCAACAACCGGGTGGCAGTGGCAAAATCGTATATTTTTTCGTCACTTATGCCTTGTTCCACCAACCACTGGCATAGTACCCCAGCCTGCGCGTCGGCATCACTGTCAGATCCGCTCTCGACCAGTTGCAACAATTCGGGTAAGAGGCGGGCCAGATCGGTCTGGCGCAGCAGGGCGGGCACCCGAGTCAGGATCATGGTGTCGCGCCCCCCGCTTTTCAACTCCAGCCCCATGCGTTTGAGCAGGCGTTCCCGCTCCTCCACCAGGGCTACCAGGTTTTTCGGCAACTTGAAGGAGACCGGCAGCAATAGAGGCTGGGCCGCCAGCCCCTGGCCCCAGGCATCCAGCAGCCAGTGGCGCAACAACAGACGCTCGGCGCGCACCAGGGAGAGCAGCGCCAGCTGCCCCTGACGCTCCATCAGCAGATAGGCCTGCTCGACCAGGCTCAGGGCGCGCCACTCCCCCGTTCGGGCTGGCGTCTCGACGGCACCGCTCTCGGCTCCGGGCCGGGATGCCGGCGTCGCCACCTCGGGCAGGGTGGTGAGCAAGGCGCCCATGCCTCGCATCGCGGCCCGGCTCGGGGGTTCGGGAGGCTGGTAGTGTCCTCCCCTGCCACCACCGCCTTCCCGCACGCCGTCGCCATCTCGTGCAGGGGCAGGAGCCCGATAGCCGTGTTCGGCACCGTACCACTCGGTGCGCGGCGCCTGACCCGGATAGGTGATCTCCGGGCTGCCCGGCAGCTCGACCTGGGTCTCGGCCAGGGGTTCATCGGTGGCGCTCCCTGCTCCGTCCTGGCGCAGGGCGGTAAACAGCGCCTGGAAGATAAAATCGTGGATGAGACGCGCCTGATGGAAACGCACTTCGTGCTTGGCCGGATGGACGTTGACGTCCACCTGGCGGGGATCCAGCTCGATATAAAGCACATAGGCCGCGAAGCGATCGGCGGGCAGCAGCTCGTCATAGGCCTGGCGGATGGCGTGATTGATGAGCTTGTCCCGCATCATGCGGCCATTGACATAAGTGTATTGCAGGTCGTTCTGCGGCCTGGCCCCTGCCGGAGTGGCCAGCCAGCCCCACAACCGCACGTCGCTGTGTTCGCTCGATACCGCCAGGGCATGGTGCATGAAGGGGGAGCCGCAGACGGCGGCAAGGCGGCGCTCCTGCTCCGCCACCGTGTTGGCCGCCTTGTACTGGCGCACCACTTTGCCGTTGTGACGCAGGATCAGGGTGGCGTCGAAGCGGGAGAGCGCGATGCGGCGCACCAGTTCGTCGATGTGGGCAAATTCGGTCTTTTCGCTGCGCATGAACTTGCGCCGCGCCGGGGTGTTGAAGAAGAGATCCACCACCTCCACCGTGGTGCCCACCGGGTGGGCCGCCGGCTTGACGGTGACGCTCATCTCACGCCCTTCCGCCTGGGCCTGCCAGGCCTCGCTCTGCTCTGCCGTACGGGAGGTGAAGGTGAGGCGGGAGACGGAGCTGATGGAGGCGAGCGCCTCCCCGCGAAAGCCCAGGCTGTTGATCCCTTCCAGATCGTCCAGGGTCGCCACCTTGGAGGTGGCGTGGCGCGACAGCGCCAGCACCAGCTCATCCCTGGCGACACCGCAGCCGTTGTCACGAATGCGGATAAGCTTGGCGCCTCCCTTGTCGATGTCGATCTCGACCCGGTCAGCCCCCGCATCCAGGCTGTTTTCCACCAGCTCCTTGACCACGGAGGAGGGCCGCTCCACCACCTCACCGGCAGCAATCTGGTTGGCCAGAATCGGCGGCAATATACGGATTGGCATCGCTTGCTCCTGCAGATGAAAAAGGGGAAGAGGTGGACCTGGCGCCATCAATGCTCACCGCCCCTCCCTGCCATCGGCAGAGAAGGGCGGCGTTCTTCACCCGCGCTATTTTCGCGGAATATAGAGCACCTGCCCTATCTGGATGTCCCGCGACTTAAGCTTGTTGATCTCCACCAGTCGCGCCTGACTCACCCCATGTTTCTCGGCGAGCCGGGAGAGACTCTGACCACGGGTGACCACGTGGCGGATCATGTTGGACTTGTCGTTGCTCTGCACGCTGGCTACCGGCGCACTCGGCTCCTGGGCTGCGACCTTGTAAGGTTTGATCACGCCGGCACCGGAGGCGCTGCCGACGCTGCTGACCGGGGCGCCGCCCTCACCGACGCGATAGGGCTCGCTCGCCGGCATCCGGTTGGTCACGACCTGCTGCGTTGGCTGGGCAGCCGGCTTGCTGACAGCGACCGGCTTGTTGGCAGGCGCCTGACGCGGCGGGGCAGCAACCTGGCCCTTGCCGGTGAGCATGGGCCCCTTGGTCGGATGACTGCGGTAATAGTTGCGGATCCCCTCGAAGATGGCCCGGGCCAGCTGATCCTGATAGCTGGCGGTGGCCAGCAGCTTCTCCTCGGCGTGGTTCGAGATAAAGCCCGTCTCCACCAGTACCGAGGGGATGTCCGGCGCCTTCAGCACCGCCAGACTCGCATGTTCCGGCGCCTTCTTGTGCAATCTGGCCACCCGCCCGAGCGAGCGCAGGATCTGGCGGCTGACGTCATAGCCTTCGGCCCTGGACTTGTCCATGGAGAGATCCAGGAAGGTCTGCGCCAGATAGGGGTTGGGATCAGACTCGGCCAATACCTTGCCAACGCCTCCCAGCAGTTCCCCCTGTTTCTCCTGCTTCTCGAGCCAGCTACCCATCTCGCGGTTGGCGCGGTTGGTCGACAGCACCCAGACGGAGGCGCCGCGAGGAGTCGAGTTGTGGAAGCTGTCGGCATGCACTGACACCAGCAGGTCTGCCTTGGCCTTGCGGGCAATCTCGGAGCGTTTGTTGAGATCGACGAAGTAGTCGCCACGGCGGGTCAGCACGGCGCGCATGCCGGGCTCCCGGTCGATGAGGGTCGCCAGCTTCTGGGAGACCGCCAGGGTCACCCGTTTCTCGTAGGTGCGGCGCGGGCCGATGGAGCCCGGGTCTTCCCCGCCGTGACCAGGATCGATGGCGATGACGATGGCCTTGCCGTGCCCCCCGACGGGAGCGGGCTGCGCCGCAGCGCTCCCCTTCTCTTCATAGGGAAGATCGATCACCAGACGGTGGCCATAGGGACCTGCCGGCGCCAGCGGGAAGACCACCGGCTTGATGGCAGAGCCGAGATCCAGCACCAGTCGCAGGCCGCCCTTCTCCAGCGGCGTGCTCTCGCGGATCTTGCGCACCAGCTCGCTCTTGTTCTCGATGCGGGCCAGGTTGGTGGCGTTGCTCGCCCCTTTCAGGTCGATGACCAGACGGTTCGGACCGGTCAGGGTGAAGTAGTTGAAATTGGGGGCGCTGCTCATGTCGAGCACCACCCGGGTGTTGTCCGGTGATGGCCACACCCGCACACTCTTGAGCTGATTGGCCCAGGTGGGCAATGCCATCAGGGAGAGAACAAAAACAAGGATCACGCGCACTGAGATGACAACCGTTCCAGAATGGCTTCGCCGATAGCAGTGCGGGCATCAATCTGCACCGCGCGCTGCTCGTTTGCATAACTCAGGGTGATCTCGAGATCCGGGGCTGGCAGCCAGCCCTCGCCCTTCTCTGGCCACTCCACCAGGCAGAGGGTATCGGCGGCGAAATAGTCGCGAATGCCCATGAACTCCAGCTCTTCCGGGTCGGCCAGTCGATAGAGATCGAAGTGATAGACCTGCCACTGGGCAAGCTCATAGGGCTCCACCAGGGTATAGGTCGGACTCTTGACCTTGCCCTCATGACCCAGTCCCTGCACCCAGCCTCGGGTCAGGGTGGTTTTGCCGGCCCCGAGGGCACCGTGCAGAAATACCGTGGTGGCCTGTTGGCACGCCTTTGCCAGACGGCCACCCAGCGCCACTGTTGCTGCCTCGTCCGGCAGTGTCATCATCAAGGTTTTTGCCATGTTCTTCTTGTTACTTGTTACTGTGTCGGATTGACCAGACGACGGATCCAGGGCAGCAGATCCGATGCCAGCATGCCCCTCTCACCCTCGGCAGCGGCCAGATCGGCGGCCTCTGCGTGGATCACGGCCCCGAGTCGGGTGGCCATGCCCGCAGACCAGCCCTGAGCCAGAAGGGCGGCGATTATACCAGACAAGAGGTCACCCATGCCGCCACTGGCCATGCCGGGGTTGCCCTCGTCGCACAGGGAAATGCGCCTGCCGTCGCAGATGAGCGACCCCGCCCCCTTGAGCAACACCACACCACCGTAGCGCTGTTGCAGTCGCGAGACGGCCGCAAACCTGTCCCCCTCGACCTCGGCGATGGAGCAACCCAGCAGGCGAGCCGCCTCCCCGGGGTGGGGCGTGAGCACCCAATTATCCTGATGACGGGGGGCCTGCGCCAGCCAATTCAATCCATCGGCGTCCAATACCAGTGGCACGGCGGCTCCGATGCCCTGTTCGAACCGGGCCCGGCCCCACCCATCCTGACCGAGCCCGGGGCCCAGTACCTGCACCGATGCCCACCCTTCATCCATGTCCGCCGGGCATCCCATCAGCTCGGGTTGAACCAGGCTGGCCGCCGGGCAATCCGGGTGCTGGCGCAGGCGTACCAATCCCGCCCCCGCCCGCAGGCAGGCCTGACCCGCCAGCAGAATGGCCCCCTGCATGCCGAGGTTCCCCCCCGTCAGCAGTACCTTGCCGCTGTGTCCCTTGTGAGCCGAGCGCCTGCGCGGGGTCAGCAACCCCTTGAGGCTGGGATAATCGATCCGCTCGGCAGCGGGAACCCGTTCCTCCCCCGGCGTCACTCCCAGGGGATCCCGGTCGAGGTGGCCGACTCCGTCCACCCCGTCGGCGGTGAGCATGCCCTGCTTGATGCCGATGAAAGTGAGGGTGCGGGTGGCACGCACCAGTGCGCCCATGGCGCGGCCGGTGTCGGCATTGAGACCGGAGGGGAGATCCACCGCCAGCACGGGCGCGTTCAAGCCATTGATTGTTGCGACGATCTTTGTCATTGACGAGGAGAGGGGAAGCTGGACGCCGGTACCGAGCAGTGCGTCTATGACCAGATCCGGCGGCGGCAGCGTGGCGGGCAGCAGATCCTCGGCCATGGTCACGCTCCCCCCCGATGCGAGCCACTCTTCGGCAGCCCGCCTGGCATCTCCCCTCAGCAGGCCGGGAGCCCGGGCGGCAATCACCAGAGGTTCGAGGCCGATGCGCCGGGCAAGGCGGGCCAGCACGTAGCCATCCCCACCGTTGTTGCCAGGGCCGACGAAGATCCACCACTGGCGGCTGTCGGGCCAGTGGTGACAGGCATAGTTGCACAGCGCATTCCCGGCCCGCTCCATCAGCACATAGAGGGGCAACCCCTCCTGCTCGGCCCAGCGCCGTTCCATGCTGCGGATCTGCTCGGCCCGCCACAGGGGTTGTGCTAGACTCTCCCACTCATTTTTGCGGATAGCGTCCCCGAACACCTCTACCATGACGGCCCCCACGTTTCATCATCCCATGACCCGGCAACTGGCACGCCATATTGCCGCCCTGCGCCTGCCACACTCCTACAGGCAGAGGGGGGATGCTGCATGACGGCTGCCGAACTTGCGCAACTGGCCCACGATATCAAGCTCTGGGCAAGGGAGCTAGGATTTGACCAGGTCGGCATCGCCGACACCGACCTCACCCTGGAAGAGCCAAGGTTGCAGGCCTGGCTGGATGCCGGTTATCACGGGACCATGGACTACATGGCGCGCCACGGCATGATGAGGGCCCGCCCCCACGAGCTGTTGCCGGACACCTTGCGGGTCATCTCGGTGCGGATGAACTACCTCCCGTTCGAGGCGGGCTTTGCCGCCACCCTGCGCAATCCCACCCTCGGCTACATCAGCCGCTATGCCCTCGGCCGCGACTACCACAAGGTGCTGCGCAACCGGCTCAAACAGTTGGGGGAGCGCATCGAGCTGCGGTGCGAAACCCTGTTGCAGGCGGCGGGACAAACCCTGGGCGAGTGGCGCCCCTTCGTCGACTCGGCCCCTATTCTGGAAAGGCCGCTAGCGGCCAAGGCGGGCCTTGGCTGGGTGGGCAAGCACTCGCTGCTGATCAACGAGTCCGCCGGCTCCTTCTTCTTTCTGGGAGAATTGCTCATCGCCCTGCCGCTGCCCGTGGATACCCCGGTGGAGAAGGAGCTGTGTGGCAAGTGCGTGGCCTGCATCAATATCTGCCCCACCGGTGCCATCATCGCCCCCTATGTGGTAGACGGACGGCGCTGCATCTCCTATCTCACCATCGAGAACGACGGCCCCATTCCCGAGGAGTTCAGGCCGCTCATGGGCAATCGCATCTATGGCTGTGACGACTGCCAGCTCATCTGCCCCTGGAACCGCTATGCCAATGCCAGCCCGGAGCCCGACTTCAGCCCGCGCCCCAATCTGCACCGCCCGCCCCTCTTGACCTTGTGGGGCTGGAGCGAGGCCGAGTTTCTCAAGCACACGGAAGGCAGCCCCATCCGCCGCATCGGCTATCAGCGCTGGCGCCGCAACCTGGCGGTGGCCCTTGGCAACGGACCGGCCAGCAGCGAGGTCCTGGCCGCCCTGCAACAGGCGCTGCCTGAGGCGGCGCCCATGGTGGCCGAGCATATCGAGTGGGCGCTGGCGACCCTGGCCAGGCGTCAGCAGGAAGAGAATAAAAAGACGCGATTGCTGATCCGCTGCATCGAAAAAGGTCTGCCGGATCACGCATAAGTGATCTGGCCCTTGCCGGATCGCAGCCATTTTTTCATGCTCTGCCGACCATTGAACATCGGCACAATAAAAGGAAGATTCTGATGCAGATGCTGGGAGTAGATATTGGGGGGTCCGGGATCAAGGGCTGCCTGGTCGACACCGAAACCGGGGAGCTGATTGGCGAACGCCACCGCATCGCCACACCGCAACCGGCAACCCCGGCCGCCGTGGCACACACCCTCAAGGCGCTGGTCGAACACTTCCAATGGAAGGGTCCCGTGGGGTGCGGTTTTCCCGCCACCATCCACAACGGCATCGCCAAGAATGCCTCCAACATCGACAAGAGCTGGATTGAGACCGATGCCGCCCACCTGTTTGCCGATGTGACCGGCCTGCCCTGCCATGTCCTGAACGACGCCGATGCGGCCGGTCTGGCGGAGATGCGCTTTGGCACCGGGCAGGATCGCCAGGGCGTCATCATTCTCATCACCGTCGGCACCGGCATCGGTACCGCCGTCTTCGTCAATGGTCAGTTGCTGCCCAATACCGAGCTGGGTCACCTGATGCTGGAAGGCATGGTGGCCGAACACTATTGCTCCGATGCGGTGCGCAAGCGCGAGGATCTTTCCTGGGGCCGCTGGGGCAAACGTTTCAACAAATACCTGGCTCGCCTGGAGTTTCTGTTCTCCCCCGACCTCTTCATCCTGGGGGGCGGCAGCGCCGCCAAGCTCGACAAGTTCATCGACAAGATTGAGACCCGGGCTCCCCTGGTGGCGGCCGCGAACCTCAACCAGGCCGGCATCATAGGCGCCGCCCTCTATGGCGCGGCCCGGCAAGGGGGCTGACCGCCAGCAACATCAGAAGACCCGGCCCGTGCCGGGTCTCTCTCATCCGGGCTCAGAGATCGTCGAGGCGATGAGCACCGTGTACCAGACGGGTCAGGCGGGATTGGGCCATGGAGGCCAGGGCTTTCAGCAGCGCCGCCGTGTCGGGCGTGGGGCACTCCCGGGCCAGACGTTCCAGCTCGCCGATGAGCCTCTCCTCCTGGCGTGACACCAGGGCCACTATCTCCGCGGGCTGGGTTGTGGCGGGCAGTGCCAGACGATCCCCCTCGGCCAGCAGATCCTCGCCAAATCCCTGATCCAGCCAGGTCTCCTTCACCGCGCTTCCCATCTGCTCGCGATAATCGTGCAGATGAGCCGCCGCGGCATCCTCCCGCCCTTGCAAATAGGCCAGCAACATCCTGCTGCGCTCAGCATCCACCCGGGGGATCTGGCGCCCGTAAATGTGCCCTTGCCGATGATGAAGCTCCTCGAGATAGAGCATCAGGTCCTTGATCTGTTGGAATCGCATCTCGCCTCCCTCCTGGCATCTACCTGCAGCCAGTATAGGGAGCTGGCATGTCGACACGGCCACGAACTGGTCATTTATTGTTCTGCATCAAGGAGATGGAAAAGAAAACAGAAAAAGAGACGGCAGGAGGAAGGGGAAACCGGCAGCGATGCTGCCCGGACGACCGGGTACCTTGTCCGAAGGGGAGACATCAAATCGACGACATAAAAGATATTTACCAGCTTATATTCGGACCAATGTCATCAAATCGGAATCTTATATTGATGCTGGTGGTTATACCTCCACACCATAGTCAAATGGCGGGAATCCTTATCCATTTTTTAGACGTCTAGACGTAAAAACATGCGTTGACACAGCCATCCGGACATCTTAGCATCATCCTCCATGATGACAGAGCTACCCAGTGAAACCTCTGCCCAATTTACCCGCCTGTAGCGCCCTGTGCTTTAAGGCTGTTAGCACGGAAGAATCCATGATTAAGTTGATCGGTCTCAACAAAGTCTACGGTAAAGGCAGTGATGCCGTGCACGCCCTGCGTGACGTGAGCCTGCATGTGCCCCAAGGCAAGATCTTCGGGGTGATCGGTGCCTCCGGTGCCGGCAAGAGTACCCTCATCCGCTGCGTCAACCTGCTGGAGCGCCCCACCGAGGGGCAGGTCATCGTCGATGGCCAGGACCTGGTCGCCCTCAGCGAGCGGGATCTGACTCAGGCTCGCCGCCAGATCGGCATGATCTTCCAGCACTTCAACCTGCTGGCCTCTCGCACCGTCTCCGCCAACATCGCCTTCCCGCTGGAGCTGGCGGGCTGGAGCAAGGACAAGATCCAGAGCCGGGTCAGCGAACTGCTGGCCCTGGTCGGGCTGGAAGCCCGTGCCCACGCCTATCCGTCCGAGCTCTCCGGCGGGCAGAAGCAGCGCGTCGCCATCGCCCGTGCCCTGGCACCGGCTCCCAAGGTCCTGCTGTGTGACGAGGCCACCTCGGCCCTCGACCCGCAGACCACCCGCTCGATCCTGACCCTGCTCAAGGAGATCAACGTCAAGCTGGGGCTCACCATACTGCTCATCACCCACGAAATGGACGTGGTGAAGGGGATCTGCGACGAAGTGGCCATCATCAGCGACGGCCATCTCATCGAGCAGGGGGAAGTGGCCTGGTTCTTCAGCAATGCAAAGACCCAGCTGGCCCGGGATTTCATCCACTCCACCATCCACCTGGAAGTGCCCCAGGAGTATCAGGATCGGATGAGTGCCGAGCGGGTGCCCGGCAGCTATCCCCTGGTGAAGCTCGGCTTTACCGGGACCACGGTGGATTCGCCGCTGATTTCCGAGGCGAGCCGCCGTTTCAACATCGACATCAGCATCCTGAGCGCAGACATCGAATACGCCGGTGGCGTCAAGTTCGGCTTCCTGCTGGCGGAACTGTTCGGGGACGAGGCCCAGTGCGAGGCCACCCAGCAGTTCCTCATCGACAACCACATTCAGCTGGAGGTAATGGGTTATGTCCGAAGCAATGATTAATCTGCTGATTTCGGCTCTGGGCGACACCCTCATCATGGTGTTTGCCTCCGCCCTGTTCGGCTGCCTGCTCGGCCTGCCGCTCGGCGTGGCGCTGCACGTGACCAAGGCGGGCCAGATCCTGGCCAATCCGCTGCTCAACAAGGTCCTGGGCGTCATCGTCAACGTCGGTCGCTCGGTGCCCTTCATCATTCTGCTGGTCGCCATCATTCCGTTGACCCGCTTCATCGTCGGCACCAGCATCGGCACCATCGCCGCCATCGTGCCGCTGACCGTGGGCTGTATTCCCTTCATCGCCCGCCTGGTGGAAGGGGCCCTGATGGAGGTGCCTGACGGCCTGCTGGAAGCGGCCAAGGCCATGGGGGCCAAACCCCTGCAAATCATCACCAAGGTGCTGCTGCCCGAGGCCCTGCCGGGGATCCTCAACAGTGTCATCATCACCCTCGTCACCCTGGTGAACTACTCCGCCATGGCAGGTGCCATCGGAGGCGGTGGTCTCGGTGATGTGGGTATTCGCTACGGCTACCAGCGTTTCGATCCCACCGTCATGCTGGTCACCGTGGTCATTCTGGTGGTGCTGGTTCAACTCATCCAGAGCGCGGGTGAGCGCCTGGTCAAACAATGTGATCATCGTTAATCGTCGATTTCTGACAGGAGGTTTTTATGAAATTGGGCATCAAATCCGCAGCAGCTGCGCTGCTGGCAACCCTGGTACTGGTCGGTTGCGGCCAGAAGGAAGAGAACAAGACCCTGAAGGTGGGCGCCATCGCCGGTCCCGAGACCGAGCTGGTTGAGACCGCGGCCAAGGTGGCCAAGGAAAAATACGGCCTGACCGTCGAAGTGGTCACCTTCTCCGACTACGTCACCCCGAACGTGGCCCTGAACGACGGCAGCGTCGACGTCAACGCCTTCCAGCACAAGCCCTACCTGGATGCCCAGATCCGTGATCGCGGCTTCAAGCTGGTGCCGGTCGGCAACACCTTCGTCTACCCGATCGCCGGTTACTCCAAGAAGGTCAAGGCCCTGTCCGAGCTGAAAGACGGTGCCCAGATCGCGGTGCCGAACGATCCGACCAACCTGGGTCGTTCCCTGATCCTGCTGGAGAAGCAGGGCCTGCTGAAGCTGAAAGAGGGTGCCGGTCTGGAAGCGACCGTACTGGACATCGCCAGCAACCCGCGCAACTTCAAGATCGTCGAGCTGGAAGCCGCACAACTGCCGCGCTCCCTGGAAGACGTGGATCTGGCCATCATCAACAACACCTTCGCCGGTCAGATTGGTCTGACCCCGACCGAGAACGGCCTGTTTGTCGAAGACAAGGAGTCCCCCTACGTCAACCTGATCGTTGCTCGCGAGAACAACAAGGACGACGAGAAGGTCAAGGAGTTCGTCCAGTCTTTCCAGACCGACGAGGTCTTCAAGAAGGGGACCGAGCTGTTCAAGGGCGGTCTGGTGAAAGGTTGGTAATCACTCACTCTGGAAAAAAGGCCACGTCAAGCGTGGCCTTTTTTTTTACCCCCGTTATGATAGCCGCAAGCACGGCAACACGAAAAACAGAACAACAATGAAGAAATGGTATCTGGCCTACTGCAAACCCAAGGAAGAGGCCCGCGCCCGCGCCCACCTGGCAGCCCAGGGCATTGAATCCTATTACCCCATGGTCGAGATTGAAAAACTGCGGCGAGGCAAGCGCGTGCCCCAGCGCGAGCCCATGTTCCCCAACTATCTCTTCATCTACGTGGATCTGGAAGAGGTCACCCCGGTCACCCTGAAATCGACCCGGGGCATCAGTCGCATCATCCACTTCGGCAAGGAGTGGACCCCCGTCAGCAGCCAGCTGATCTACCGGCTCATGAGCCGGGACGACAGCGACGAGGCGCGCGCCAGCTATGCCCGTCTGCCGACCCAGGGAGACAAGGTACTTATCGAATCCGGCCCCCTCGCCGGGTTTGAAGCCATCTATCTGGAGCCGGATGGCGAAAAGCGGGCCATCCTGCTGGTCAACCTGCTCAACCAGGAGACCTGCAGCAGCTTCGAAAACCAGGCCTTCCGCCGCCTGGAGTGACCCGTCCTGTCGGCAGAAAGAGCCACAGGGCAGTACACAAGACACCATCCCCCTGATTCCGAACGGTCAGGACCGCACCTGCGACGTGCATCCTTCCACCACCAGGTTATCGGGCCGAAAAAAACGGGGCAGACCCGCAGACCCAGAGGTCTGCCCCATTTTTCTCTCCCTTGCGTCAGGCATCCAGTTCGAAGCGGCTGATGGCCGATGTCAGTCTCCCGGTCTCCCGGGTCAGGCGGGCGGCGATCTGCTCCCCCTGCTGGCCATGCTCGCTGGACTGATGGCTGAGCCCGGCAATCTCCTCCACCGTGCCCGCCACCTCCTGCGCCGCCCTTGACTGCTGCTCGGTGGCGGTGGCGATGGCGGCAAGCTGGCCGCTGAGATCCTGCACCAGCGTCGCCATCGACTCCAGGGTCTCGGTCACCGAGGCCACGGCGCCGCGCCCCTGCTCCACCAGCAGGGTGCCGCTGCCCACGGTATCCGCGGTCTCCCGGGTCTGCTGCTGGATGCTGGCAATGGTCTGGTTGATCTCCATGGTCGATGCGCTGGTGCGGCTGGCCAACTGCCTCACTTCATCGGCCACCACGGCAAATCCCCGTCCCTGCTCACCGGCCCGCGCCGCCTCGATGGCCGCATTGAGTGCCAGCAGATTGGTCTGCTCGGCGATGGTGGCGATCACTTCGGTGACCCTCCCCACCTGCTCGCTCTGGCTGCTGAGCTGCGTCATCGCCTGGTTTGCCTGGGCAATCATGGCACCAATCTGCGCCATGGTGGTCCCCATGCGGGCGAGGGCCTGCTCCCCCTCCCTTGCCTGTTGCTCGGTCTGGCGAGCCGCTCCCGCCGCGTCCGCAATGTTGCCCGCCACATCCCGGGTACTGACCGACATCTGCTCGATGGCGGCTGCCACCGCATCGAGCCGCTGATTCTGGCTTGCCAGATCATCCACGATGGCATTGGTGGTCTGGCCCACCTCGCGGCCAGCCCCTTCCACCTGACCGACCGCCCCCTGGATCTCCCCCACCAGCTCGCGCAACTGTGCCGACATCCGGTTGATGGAGCCCGTGAGCCCTCCCAGCTCATCCTGACGAAGCACGGGCAAGGGGATGACGGGGAGGCGGCCATCGGCCACCAGGCCCGCCCGTTTCACCAGGCTGGCGATGTCCCGGGTCAGGCGCCGGCTGAACAGCAGGGCCACCAGGGTGCCCAGCAGGATGACGCTGGTGGTGGCCAGCAGCAGGGTGCGGTGAATAGCCTGACTGGCGGCCGCCATCTCCCCCGCCATCTTGTCCACCTCGGCACGGGTATGGGTCACCTGAGTCGCCAGCTGACCCGCCAGCCGGGTCAGGGCGGGCTCTATCTCGGTGGCCATCAGGTGGTTGGCCCTGTCCCAGTCCGGGGCCTGGCGCTTCTCGATCACCTGGCCGACCAGCTCGGCAAAGGGGGCTGACATCTCTTCAAAGAGCGTCCAGAGCCCCTTTTGTGCCTCGGTGAAGTTGGCCTCCTGCTGTTTCAGCTCGGCCACCCGCTGCTGGTGAAACTGGTAGTAGTCCCGGTACTTGTCCAGGTACTCCTTCTCCCCCGAGATGAGGAAATCCCGCAGGGCGGAGAGCGCATTGCCCAGGCTGTTGTAGGCATCCCCCACCTGCTTGAGCAGCAGGCGCCTGTCACCGGGCAACGTCGCCTGGGGCGTCGCCACCTCTTCATTGGCAAAAGACTGCAACTGATCGAGGGCCGACTCCGCCAGGGGGCCGGCCTCCAGCAGCATCAGGGTGTGGGCGGGCAGGTTCTCTTCGGTGTGAGCCAGGGCCCACACCTGTGACTGTGCCCCCTTGAAATCCTTGAGTGCCCGGGTCAGGTCGGGGGTGAAACGCTGGCGATCGATGGCGTGCCAGGCATCTTCCCACTCCTGCTTGATGCGATCACCCTGTGCCGGATCCTTGCCGAGGATGAGATAGGCCCGCAGGGATGAAACGGTGGCAATCAGGGCTTTCTGGCTCGCCTCGTCCCGCTGCAGGGCGGGCAGGGCCTGGGCCAGCAAGGCATCTTGCGAGCCTTCGATCCGGCCGAGCTGATGATAGACAAGGGCGGAGGAGAGAATGATGAGCAGGTTGATAAAACAGAAGCTCAACAACAACTTGCTTGATATTTTCATGGCCATCCTTGGAATTCGTCGGGCATCCTGCCCGGGATTAGCGTCTGATGAGCGCGGGCAAACGAGCCTGCCAACCCTGATGCCATCCCATCAGCTCCTCACGGGGCATGGGACGGGCGGAGAAGAAGCCCTGGCATTGATCGCACCCCAGCTTCGCCAGCAATTGCCAGGTCGCCTCATCTTCGACCCCCTCGGCCACCGATTTCAAGCCCAACTTGCGAGCCAGCTCGATGCTGGACTCGATGATGGCTAGGCGAGAGGGATCTTCATAGCAGCGATCCACGAAGGATCTGTCCAGTTTCAACTCGGTAAAGGGGAGCAGGGCGAGCTGCTGCATGGAGGAGTAGCCGGTCCCGAAATCATCGATGGAGAGACCAAAACCGTGCATCCGCAAGCGGGTCAGCACCTCCAGCGACTTGCCGAGATCCTTGACGAAGGCGCTCTCGGTCACTTCGAGGGTGATGAGCTCGGGGTTGATGCTCCAGCGCTGGCAGTGGCTGAGCAGGGTGTTGCACAGATCTCCCTCGATGAGGGAGGTGGTGGAGAGGTTCATCGACAGGTTCAGGGAGAGCCCGGTCTTCTCCCACAGGTGGCCGTCCCGCAGCGCCTTGCCGATGATCACCTCGGTGAGCGGGTCGATGAGCCCGTTGTGCTCCGCCAGCGGGATAAAACGGGCCGGCGAGATGAGGCCATATTCGGGGTGCTGCCAGCGGGCAAGCGCCTCCATGCCGAGCCACTCCCCGTTGTGAAAACCCACCTTGGGTTGATACCAGGGCAGCAACTGGTCCTGATCCAGCGCCCGGCGCAGCTCATCCAGGGTCAGGTGATAACCATCCTCTTCCTGGCTGCGCACCTGCTGGGGCCGCCAGGCACCGATGAGCTGCGCGATCTGCTGGGGAGACGCGGGTTTCTCGATGCGCCCCAACACCTGCAGGCCATAGGCCCGGCTCATGCGCAGCACGGCATCGACCACGTCATCCTCCAGGGCGCTGCACAGCACAATGCCGCCGCGGAACCCGCCAAGGGAGAGGCGGCGCAGCAGCGCTATGCCATCCATGCCCGGCATGCGCAGATCGCAGAACAGGATGTCGACCCTGTGGTGCTGGCACTGTGCCAGCGCCTCCTCCCCGTCCTGCGCCTCCAGCAGGTTGCCGTAGCCCAGTCCGCGGATCTGGTGCATCAGGGCCTTGCGCTGGAAGTTGTGATCCTCCACCACCATGATCGCCAACTCATGCCGTGCGCTATTCATCGAGCCATAACCCCGTTTCACCTCTGATAGAGTCCATCAATGCCTGTACCGCCCTGGCCAGGTCATCGAGCTTGTCCAGTTGTTTCAATCTGGCCGCCGCCTCCAGCCGGGCCGCCTCCTCTGCCAATGCCTGCTGTCCTACCATGCGCGGCCCCCTTGATGCGATGTGCCGTCTCCACCAGCGCCTGGGTATCCTGGCTGGCCAGCGCCATCCTCATGTCCTCGCCATCCTGCTCGTTGGCTTCCAGGTATTCGCTGGCCATGCTGCGAGCCACCGCCTCATCCCCGAACAGGGTTAACCAGCTTATGCCTGGCAGCTGAACCCTGGCTTGCCGGGGCGCCTCCGAGGCGAGCTGTTCTTCCTGAGTCGGCAACCAGCGTCCCAGGGTCTGGCTCAGGGCATCCAGGCTGTAGGGCTTGAACAGCATGTCGTTCATGCCGGCATCACGCATCTGCTGGCTCGCCTCCTCAGAGGTATCGGCTGTCACCCCTATAATAGGAGCTCTGTCCCCGGCATCCCGCAAGGCTCGCGTGAGGGCATAGCCATCCATCACCGGCATGTGGCAGTCGGTCAGCAGCAGGGCGAAGTCCTGCCCCTGCCAGGCGCGCAGCGCTTCCTCGCCATCTTCCACCACCTCGGATTCGAGCCCCAGGATAGCGAGCTGCCTCGTCAGCAATGCCCGGTTGACGGGGTGATCATCCGCCACCAGCACCCACCCCCTGAGCTTCTTCCCCTCCATCCCCATCGACTGGCTCGCCTGCTGGTTGAACAGTGACTGGCAGGTTTCCAGCAACAGATCGGGGTAGAGAGGCGATTGTCCCAGTCGCCACCAGGCGTCGCCCCCCATGCGCCCCCGCAGGGCCTCATGGGGAGAGAGTACTATGCCCTTGAGGTTCGAACGCTGCAAACAGGCCAGCCAGTCACTGCCAAGGGCCTGTTCCAGGTGATTCTCCTGCGCCAGCAGATGCCCCTCGAGGGGCTGCTGCCAATGGTGTGCCTCCATGCGAACCAGTCTGGCGCCCAGCCTGGCCATCACCGATTCCAGCCCCTCATCCTCCCCAAACCACCACCATACCTGACCGGTCAGGGGCGGCGCTTCCCACTGGCACTCGGCCAGGGGCAGCGTGAAGGTCACGCAGGTGCCCATTCCGGGGGTACTTTCCAGGGTCAGGCTCCCCCCCATTTTCTGGGTGAGTTGATGACAGATGGCAAGCCCAAGCCCGGTGCCGCCAAACCGGCGATTGGTGTCGGACTCCACCTGCTTGAACGGGATGAAGAGGGTGCGCTGCTGCTCCAGGGCGATGCCGATCCCGGTATCCCGGACCCGGAAGGCCAGCCGGTCGTCTTCATAATCCACCTGGATGGCGATCGCCCCTGCCTCGGTGAACTTCACCGCGTTGTTCAACAGATTGGAGATCACCTGCCCCACCCTTATCCCGTCGATGCAGGCCAGATCCGGCACCGTCTTCCCCCACCGCAGCGTCACGTTAAGCCCCTTGCCATAGGCCAGGGCCGCATGTCCCCGGATGACATCGCAAATCACCGAGGTCAGGCGGCAGTGATGGGGGTGCAGTTGCAACTGCCCGGCTTCCATCTTGGAGAAGTCCAGGATGTCGTTCACCAGATAGAGCAGATGGTTGGTGGAGGTCGAGATATTGCGCAACATGTAGCGCTGATCGTCGTCCAGCGCACTCATTTGCAGCAGCTCCAGCATGCCGTGCATGCCGGAGATGGGAGTGCGAAGTTCATGACTCATGGTGGCGAGGAAGCGGCTGCGCGCCTGGGTCGCCTCCTCCGCCACCCGCCTGGCCTGGCGCAGCTCCAGCTCCTGGCGCTTGAGCTTGGTGATGTCCTGCACCACGCCGTTCAATATGACCCCTTCAAGCCCCTCCTGGTGAACGAAATGACCACGGATCTGCAAATAGCCCGCCTCCCCCTGGCGCCGGATCTCCACCTCGAGATCCAGCGGCTGCATGCTCAGGGCATGACGATCCACCGTGGCCACGAAGTCCTCGTGCGCCTTGCCTGTCAGCCCCAGGATGGAGGCACCGGTGACCGCCATGCCGACCAGGTCCTCTTCGACCCCCACCATCTCCCTGACCCCTTGCGAGGTGTAGAGGAAGTGCCCCTTGCCCGGCCCAAGCCAGTGATACTGATAGACCAGACCCGGCATGCTGTCAGTGATCTGGGTCAGCCGGGTCTGCGCCTCCTGGGCCGCAAACCGCGCCTGCTCCAGCTCGGTCACGTCGGTCAGCACGGTCAGGATCCCGAGCCGCTTGTCATCGGGCCCCGCAAAGAGCCGCTTGGTGTATATCATCTGGTGCAGGCGATCGTCATCAAACCGGATCTCGCCCCGGCCATGGAGCTCCTCTCCGCTCTCCCAGACGCTGGCATCCTCCTCCATCACCCTGACACGGATCGACTCGGGCAATCGATCCTGGAGCAACCGCTCATAGGAGCCCGTCAGGTTCTCCCCGCCGAGAAACATCTGCCGATACGCCCGGTTCGTCATTGCCACTTCATAGCGCTCGTTGGTCAGCACCACCTGGTTGGGCAGGGCATCCAGCATCATCTGGACAAACATCAACTGCTCCTCGAGCCGCCGCTCGGCCTCCCGCCGCTGGCTGATCTGGCGGCGCAACGTCCGGTTCCAGCCCATGAACAGCAAGAGGCAGAGCAGGAAGATGCCGCCGCCAAGGGAGGACCAGAGCAGCACCGTCTTCGGATCCAGTCCCGTCTGTATGGTCAGGGAGAGCCACTTTTTCTCCAGGGCGGAGAGTTCGTCGGGGGGAATGGCGATCAGCACCTTGGTGAGGATCTGCTGCAGCATGGGGTCCTGCAACTGGGTCGCCATGGCGATGGGTACCCGCAGGTCGCTGCCGGAGAAGACCACCTGGTAGCGGTCGCTGAATCCCTTTTGCAACGACTGCTCCAGGGTGGTGGTGCTCATCAGCACATAGTCGACCTTCTGCTGGTCCAGCAGGGGCAGCAATTCGGCATCGCTGGCCACCGGCACGGCGATGGCCCCCACCTCGTTCAGCAAGACCTGCTCCACCGAGCCCCCCACCATGCCCACCCTGTGCCCTTTCAGTGCCCTGGCGGCGGTGAGCTCGGCCATCCCCTGCCTCGCCACGACCACCCGGTTGATCGACGCGTAGTTGGGGGTAAAGCGGGCAAACTGCTGACGCTCCGCGGTGGGAGTCATGGCCGGGATGAGATCCAGCTTGCGATCCTGGAAGAGCGCCATGCTCTGGGCCCAGCTCCGGGTCGGCACCAGGGTGAACTGGAGCCCGGCACGCTGGCTCATCAGTGTCAGCAGATCGGCAATGAGCCCCTTGAGCCGCCCCCTGTCGTCCACCTCGCTCATCCCGGGCCAATCCGGGGCAACCCCGTAGCGGATGACCGGATGTGCTTGCAACCACGCCTGCTCCTGCGGATTGAAGACGATCTCCCTGCTCCTTTTCACCAGGGCATAGTCGAGGATGTCCCCCGCCTCCAGAATGGCGCGACGCTCCAAGGGAGAGATATCCTCGAGGGCCCGCTCCAGCAATCCCTGCAAGACATCATTCCTGGGCGCCACGGCCATGGCGAGGGAGGTATCCCTCATCCAGTCGATCCTGGCCAGCGCCATGCCCGCCATGGCTTGCAGCCTGTTCAGCATGGGCAGCTCGGCCAGGTAGGCATCCGCCTTGCCCTCCTTGAGCATGAAGATCGCCTCGTCCCGGCTGTCGGCCGTGATCAGGTTCGAGATCCCAAGGCGCAGCAGCTCATCGCAGGCGCTGACACCGAAGACGCAGACCCAGCGCACCCCATAGGCCTCCTCCAGGGAGAGGCTCTCCCGCCCCCCCGTCAGCAGCACGGCGCGGGGCAGTGCCATCAGCTCGGAGGTAAATTGCATCTGCAGGGTGCGGGTCGGGCTCGGTGCCACCCCGATCAACATGTCGACCTTGCCATCCAGCAAGGCCTGCTGGACCGCCGCATTGTTGGCATAGGCACGGTAGCGAAGGCTCACCCCCAGCCTGGCAGCAATCTGGGAGGCGAACTCATCCAGGGGGCCGGTGAAATTGCCGCGCCCATCGGTATAGACATAGGGTGGCCAGGCCGCCGAAGGCATGCCGACGACCAGTTCATCATGGGTGGCAAGCCAGTGCAGTTCGTCCAGGGTGAAGTTGCTCTGGTCCAGTTGCGCCGGCGCAGCCGCAACCATCAGGCTCCAGAAAGCCAGACCACATAGCAGGATGAGACGAAAGCAGCGGCGGAACATTATCAACTCCCATACGAAACGGAGGGGGATCATAGAGTGTTTGGCGCAATGTGCGACAACTAAATTGAGACAATGCTCATCAGGAAAGAAAAATGGCAGGCCCAGGCCTGCCATCCACCAGGTCGGGGGCCGGGCCCCCTCCCATCAGGTTATTCGGTTCCCGAGCCGGAAACCGGTTTGAAACTCCCGCTCACGGATGTGGGCGATCTGCACTTCCTTGCCTTCCAGCCCGATGTCTTTGAGCAGGGCAGGTGAAAGATGCAGGTAGCTGACGCGACGCTCCAGCCGGGTGATCCTTTTTTGAACCAGGGTCTCTACGTGGCGCAGCAGTGCGAGTTCGATAGACATAATATTCTCCAGTTGAACGTGCGGTTCCCCCGGAGAGAGGTGATCACCCTGCGGGACAACCGCGGGTGATGAAAAAAGCAGGTGTTACCTGTCCCCTCCACGCGGCAAATAAAGAGCACGAGTCTTCGCGCTGCCAGAGCAGCGATCGAACGCAACGTTGAACATGGAATGTTGCATGGTCGTCTCCTTACCGTGTGAAAGTTGAACAAGTTGCCGCAGTGTAAAAAAACACCGAATTTTACGCAATATCTCTCCCACCCATATGGGTGGAATGCGGCCAAAAAGAGGTTCAGTCAAATCCCTGACAACAGCCGGAACTCCTCCAGTGCATAGGTATCCGTCATGCCGCTCACATAATCGAGCAGCAGCCGCACCCGGTAGTACCACTCCTGCTCACTCTCCTTTTCGAAACGGGGATCCCGGCTCGCCACCGCCAGCCGGTACGCCTTGAGGTGGCGGGCAGAGAGGCGGTGGAACAGCCGCCGGGCAAAGAAGAGCTCGCTCCCGCCGTTGCCTGCGAGCAGCCGCTCGAACTGGCTGACGGGCAGGGCCAGCAGGCTGGCGTAGGTGGAGAGCACCCCGCGCAGGGCGGCATAGCCTTCCAGCTCCAGCGCCTCCACCTCCGGGCGCATGAACACCAGCCCGCGAGCCACCCGCTTGAGGGTATCGAGTACCCGGGCTGCCGGAGCCTGACCGTGCAGCAGCGCCTGGGGATAGGCCCCGCTCAGGATCTGATCGTGCTCGGCCACATAGGTATGGGCGGCCAGCGCCACCAGATCCCGGGTCAGATGCTGGCGAAAATGGGGGAAGAACCCCCGACCGGAGGCAAGCGCCTCATCGAGCAGGTCGGCCATGTAACCGCCCTCGTCCGCCTCGCGCAGAGCTGCCAGCAGCTCGATTTGGGTGAGGATGCGCCTGTCCACTGCATCCTCGAGATCGGCGATACAGTAAGAGATGTCGTCCGCCGCCTCCATGATGTAGACCAGCGGATGACGGCACCCCTCGGCCAGCCCCAGGCTCTGGCCGAGGGCACGATAGAGGGGTTGTTCGCTGAAGAAGATGCCGCGCTTGCTGGTCCAGCCGTGGTGCTGACCATAGCCCTGTGGATGGTGCAGGCCCGGCAGGGGCTGCTGCGGGTATTTGCACAGCGCCGCCAGCTGCCCCAGGGTGAGGTTCAGCTCATGCAGGCTGTGCACCAGTCGCAGGCTCTGGGCATTGCCGTCAAACACCAGCAGATCCTGGCGAAGGGTTGCCCACTGGGGGCTCGGCAACTGGTCGTGGGCACGGGCGAAGAGGCCGTCCAGCTCCTGGGCAAGCCACTGACTCATCACCTGCTCGCCGAAATGGCCAAACGGCGGGTTGCCGACATCGTGCAACAGGCAGGACATCTCCACCAGATTGATGAAGGCCCCCTCGCACACCACTCCGGCTGGCAACGCCGCCAGGATGCGGCGACTGATCTGGCGACCGGTCTCCTGTACCTCCAGCGAATGGGTGAGACGGCTGCGCACCGAGGCTTTCACATCGAGCGGAAAGACCTGGGTCTTCTGCTGCAGGCGGCGCACCGGCGCCGCCTGCACGATGCGGGTGCGGTCTTGCTCCGTCGCCTCCAGCAGGTCTTCGTCTCCCCAGGGGTGAATGCGCTCGGGGGGGATCAAACGGTCATACATGTCGTGGCTCCTTGCCTGAGGCGTCGTGTCTACGAGAGCAGCCAGCGCCGCAGGCGGGCGATGTCACCCGGGTATTCCCGGCGCAGGGTTTCAATCCAGTCTTCCACGTTCTCCCACCAGGCGGGGTGATCCGGGCTCTGGATAAGCTGGGCCGTCTGCTGCAACCGGCGCAGGCCGATGGAGCCCGCCGCCCCCTTGATCTTGTGGGCCTCCTCCACCACACCGGCCTGATCCCTGGCAATCATGTTGGAGTCGAGCACCGCCATGTAGTCCGGCATCATCTTCTCGAACAGCTCGACGCTGGAGAACAGCACCGGCTTGCCGACCGTGCTGGCGTAATCGGTGAGGAAGGGCAGATCCAGCAGGGCATCCTGATGGTGGACATCGTCCTGCTCGTCCGCCTCGTCCCCGGCAAGATCCGCAAACAGGTGGCCTATCACCTCCCGCACCGCCTTGGAGCCCAGCGGCTTGTTGATCACATCCTGCATGCCGTGATCCCGGTAGTACTGGCGATCGCCGGTGGCGTTGGCGGTGAGCGCCACCATGGGGGGCAGGCTGTCGCCGTAGCGCGCGAGCAGTTGCTCCGCCACATCGAACCCCGTCATGTCCGGCAGCTGGATGTCGAGCAGGATCAGATCGAAATCATCCGGGTTGGCCATGGCCAGCGCCTCTGCACCATCCCGCGCCACCTTGACCTGATGGCCGAGCTTGTTCAGCAGGGCGCAGGCCACGGTGACGTTCAGCTCCACATCCTCCACCAGCAGGATGTCGAGGGAGGGCATCTCGGGCTCCGGGGCCGCGGCCCTGGGCTCGACGCAGTCCACCTCCAGCTCGGCGGTGAAGCAGGCGCCTTCGCCCGGGTCGCTGTCCACATAGAGTTGACCGCCCATGGCCTGCACCAGCTGGCGGGAGACCGCAAGACCGATGCCGGTACCGGTGGCGTGCTTCTTGCCCTGCACCTGATAGTACATGGCGAAGATCTTCTCCTGCTGGGCACGGGGAATGCCGACCCCGGTGTCTTCCACCTCGAAGTGCAGCGCCAGCTTGCCCGGTTCATCAGCGGCGTGGGCGAGACAGCGTATGGTGACGCCCCCTTCATCGGTGAACTTGACCGCATTGCCCACCAGGTTCCACAGCACCTGACGCAGCCGGGTGCCGTCCGCCATCACGAACTGGGGCATGTCGCCGTCCCGGTCGAAGTGCAGGTAGAGCCCCTTCTGCTCCGCCTGGATGCGCGACAGCGTCTCCAGCTCGTCGAGGAAGGCGGGCAAATCCAGCGGAGCCGGCGCAATCTCCAGCCGGCGACGGTCGAGCTTGTCCAGATCGATGATGTCGTTGAAGATGTTGCCGAGCGTCACCGCGCTCAGGTGGATGGTCTTGAGCTGCTGCTGCTGTCTGGCATCGAGGGGCGTATCCATCAGCATCCGGCTCAGGCCCACGATGCCATTGAGCGGGGTGCGCAGCTCGTGGCTGATGGTGGAGATGAAGGTGGTCTTGTCCCGACTCGCCTTCTCCAGCTTGTCCTGGTACTGCTTGCGCTCGGTGATGTCGCGACCAAAGCCGAGCAGGCCGAGCCGCTTGCCGAAGCGGTCGAAGAAGGGCACCTTGCGCAGCTCGAAGTAGGCCTTGCGGCCATCGGGATACTCCAGCCACTGCTCATAGGTGAGCGGCTCGTTCTGGGCGAAGACCTGCTTGTCGGTCTCCACCACCTTGCTGGCGATGTCGTGCTTGTAGACATCGAACGGGGTCAGGCCGATGAGTTCCGCTTCCACCTTGCCGGTGAGCTCCTCCATGGCGCGGTTGCAACCGGAGAACTGCTCGTCCTCGTTGCGGTAATAGACCAGATCGGGGGAGCAGTCGATGAAGGAGCGCAAGAGGGCGGTACGCTCCCCCAGATGCAGCTGGGCCTTCTCCCGCTGGAACACTTCGTTTTCGAGATCCTCGATGGCTTGCTGGCGCAGGGTCTCGGCCCGGTTGGTCTCGGCGATCTGGGCGTTGAGCCGGCTGATGTTCTCCTGCAACTGGCTGTTGAGCTCGAGATCCCGCTCGCGCATGTCTTGCAACTTGCGCACCATCCGGGTCAGCCGTTGGCGGGAGTCCTCCAGCTGATCCACCACGATGGAGAGAAAATAGACGGCCCAGGGGGTCACCAGCAGGCCGAAGAAGACAGAGCGCACCAGGTCGACGATGTCCACGGTGCCGCGCAAAAACAGGGTCACCCCCATCTGGATCGACACGGCCAGCACTATGATGGCGGTGGCCAGGAACATGCTGAAGCGCACCAGTCCCAGCTTGGTCATCAGGTCGACGTAATATTGCGCCCAGGATTTGATCTGCTTCATCTCGTTGTTTTCTCCCCTTTTCTTGCGCAAACAGGATACCAGTACGGCGCCATGAACTCTTGTCCGTCGCGTATTCAATTATTGATTAACGTCACACTCCGGCTGGGGTAGCATGCCTGCCATGCTTCAGTCAGCATCGGTTCCACCGGGATACCGGGGCGCACTGTCACCCTTCTCATTCGTTATGTCAGGAGCATACCCGATGCGAAATCATGTTCTGTTGAGCCTTGGCCTGCTGGTCGCCACCACCGCCCACGCCGATCTGGGGGAGATCCCCCGCCAGACCGGCTGGTCCGGTTTTCTGCTGGGCGGGGTCAATGCCGGCAGCCACAAGTCCAACTTCTATGCCGGTGACGACAGCAACAGCCGTATCGATGATCTGGGCTCCCCCGGCCGCGAAAGCGGTCTGAGCCCGCTGCTCAATGCCGATATCCGCTACACCTTCGCCGATACCCGCACCCAGGTCTTCCTCGGCAACCTCATCCAGGACGCGGTGCGCTTCGACTTTACCCAGCAACTCGGTCTGCGCCAGGAGATGGGTGACAAGGGTATCGTCGCCACCTCCCTGGTGTTCAACCTCATGCCGGTGGAAGTGTGGAGCGATCCCTTCGCCACCGGCGTGGACCGCAGCGCCACCGATCTCACCTCGAAAGGGGTGCGCTTTGCCTGGGACAGGATCTGGGGCAGCAACGTCTACGCCACCCTGACCAGCCGGGAAGTGGAGCTCGACGAGGAGCGCAGCGGCCAGCAATATGACCTGACCCACGGCACCCACTACGCCTCCATGCTGAGCCGCAACGGCAAGGTCCACGACCTGGCTGTCTCCTACCAGTACCACTTCGGCGGCGACCAGCTGCTGGAGCCCGCCTTCCTCTACAAGGAGGCCCGCCTGGACGGGAGTGCGGAGAGCTTCAAGAACACCGGTCTGCAGCTGACCTATGCCAAGCGCGCCTCCCAGTGGTCCATCGTGAGCAACCTCTACGCCGGCAAGCGCAAGTATGACGAGGCGAATCCCCTGTTCGGCCAGCGCGCCGATGCCAGCGAGTTCGCCCTCAATGGCACCTTCTTCTGGCACAACCTGTTCGGCATCAAACCCCTTGCCGCCACCTTCACCGCGGCCTACTCCAGCGCCGACTCCGACATCGACTTCTACGATGCCGAGGCGCTTCGCTTCAGTACCGGGCTGCTTTACAACTTCTGACCCGCCCCAAGCAAGGAGGCCACCCCCGGGGTGGCCTCTTCATTTGCACAACCCTCGACCATCAGATGCCGAGGGAATCCAGCAGATCGTCGTGCTCGTTGCTCGCCGGCGCGGCCGCCGGTGCCGGTTTGGCTGACTGCTTGGCCTGGGCGATCAGCTCGTCGGGATCCACCTCCTCCTGCACGCCGCCATCATGGATCCGGATAAACTCCGTCTTGTCCATGGCCAGCTCCAGATAGAAGATGTTGTTGCTGGCGGTGAAGAAGGTCACCCGGCGGGTCTCGGGATTGTCGAGGTTGGTGTCGACGCTCAGCATCACCTGCTTGTTGAGCGCCAGCATCTTGGGCTGGTTCTGGGTGATGTGGGTCTGCAGCTCGCGCCCCACCTTGGTGGTGAAGCTGCCGACGATCTGGTTCATCAGCTCGCCCATGACGTTGCTCACCTCGTCCGAGGTGTGGGAGATGGCAAGATCCTCCTTGGAGAGCCCCATGCTCAGCATGTAGCTCTGGTAGAGCTCCATGGCCGCGGCGGCGGAGAAGTTGATCACCACCAGCCCGGAGAAGCCGCCGTCAAACAGCACGAAACAGCCGATGTCAGGCTTGAGGCAGGTCTTGCTGATCCGCTGCACCATGCCGGAGAAGCGCACCTGGGTCTGGGTCGCCGCACTCAATACGCTCGTCACCGAATTGCACAGGCTCAGCAGTACGTCCTCTGTGGTCAATACGGCATCATCCTCGGATCTTGTCACTATCATGGAACCTTCCTGCTGATCGAAATAATGGGGCTGTCACTCGTGTCGCCCATGTCACCATGCACCGGCGCGATACGCTAACAGATTGCGTGATCCCGGTGCCCAAAGCGCGAGCCACCTCTCACTTGACTGGATTATCAGTCAGAAATGGCTGAAATCCATCCAGGGTAGCCAGACGGGTTTGCCAACTGGCAGCCGCCCCTTGCAAGGCCTGCTCCTCATAGGGAATGGCGGGACAGGCACCCCAGATGGGACCGGGCCAGGCCGCATCCGAGCTGAAGCGGGCCACGTGGTGCAGGTGCAGCTGAGGCACCAGATTGCCGAGGGCCGCCACGTTGATCTTGTCCGGGCCGAGTGCCCGCTCCATCAGGGTGGCGACGGCGCAGGACTCCTGCATCAACTGCTGTTGCTGCTCGGGGGCCAGATGATGGATCTCCCGCAGGTTGGCGACCCGGGGCACCAGAATCAGCCAGGGATACTGGCTGTCTTTGGCCAGCAGGACGCGGCACAGGGGCAGATCCCCGAGTATCCGGGTATCCGCCTGAAGGCGGGGGTGCAATTCAAACATGGGGGCCTCGCTGATCAACATGGGCACATCGGGAATCAAAGATGTGCCCACGTTACTGCAACGGGGAGCAAACTTAAAGGCGCGGCACGGCCCAACCGATGAAGCGCTTGCGAAGCGCGGGGTCCGCCTGCAGGAAAAGCTGTTGCAACTGCCCTTCCAGGGCGCTGGCCGGCACGGAGGAGGCCCGGGGCGTCGCCACGGCGGCCGCAGCCACATCCGCCGCACCGGCGAGCACGGCAGGCCCCTCGCCACGGTTGTACTCCATCAGCCTGGCATGCCAGTCCATGCCGATCTGCATCCCCTGCACCACCAGCGTATCCTGGCGCACCTCGAGGGGCTGTCCCCCCGCCACCAGGCCCAGGACAGGGGCCCTGGCGTAGCGTTCCATCCCGGCCTCGTCCGCAGGCACGGGAGCCTGCAGGCGCACCGACTGCCCGCGGGCCTCATAGCGAAGCACCTGGGGCTCGGAGCGAACCTGGCGATCGTTGTCGCTGCTGTTGCGACTCGGGATCACCCCCTCGTAGCGCACCAGCAGTTGCTGCTCTCCGTCGGCCAGCACGGCGTGCTGCTCGTCCTGCACCTTGCCTGCGCTCACTGCCAGGATCTGGAAATCCCGGGGCACCTCGACCCTGACCTCGGCCTGCACACCGCCGCAGCACAGCAGCGCAACCCCTGCCCAACCCTGATGACGCTTCATTCCCTGACTCTCCTTTCGAGATGAAGGGCGCAGGGTAGCAGCCCCAGATGACAGAAAAATAACGGGATGCAGGCTCACCCCAGCAGATAATGGGGCCGCTCGGCAAACCACTGGGCCAGCACCTGCTTGAACAGCCGGATCTTGCTCGGCACCCGGCGCTGCTGGGCGTGCAGCACATGGATCGGGTGCAGGCCGGTCTGCCACTCCGTCAGCACGGCCACCAGCTCCCCTCGGGCCAGGCTGGCCTCCACCAGCATCAGTGGACACTTGGCAAAGCCCATGCCCGCCCGGGCCAGTTGCAGCAGGGTGCTGTAGTGGTTGGCCCGCACTCGCCCCTGCACCAGGATGTGCGCCTCCTCCTCCCCCTGGCGAAAGTGCCACTGCTCCCAGTCCGGGTTGTGGCCCTGCAGCAGGCAGGAGCGCCCCCCCAGCTCATAGGGAGTGGCGGGGATCCCCTCCCGGGCCAGCAGGGCGGGGCTTGCCACCACCACATCCTTGAGCCTGCCGAGCGGCAGGGCCACCAGGTTGTCGGGGATCAGCTCCATGGCCCGCAGGGCGATGTCATTCTCCCCCTGGCTCATGTCGATCATGGCATTGGTGAAGTTGAGCTCGACCTGGACGCCGGGGCACAGCTCGGCAAAACGGGCGAGCAGTTCGCTCACCATGCGGTCCCCCGTGCTGACCGGGCAGGTGAAGCGCAAGCGGCCGCTGTCCTCCTCGGTCAGGGCGCGGATCCCCTCCTCCGCCTCCCGGGCCAGGGCGAAGATCTCGCCGGCCTGCTGGTGAAGCACCCTCCCCGCCTCGGTCAGGCTGAGTCTGCGGGTCGTGCGCTGGAGCAGCTGGGCATTGAGGGCGGACTCCAGGGCGCTGACATGGCGACTCAGCATCCCCTTGCTCACCCCCAGGGCATCGGCAGCGGCGGAGAAACTGCCCCGCTGCACCACTTCATAGAAACTGGCCAGGTGAGTGATATCCATCATTAGCACAAATATAGAAACAATGGGTTCATCATAAGCGCTTTTTCTCCCTTTTTATCCCGCTATCATCAACTCATCTCAACCAGGAGCGATAGATATGAAGATTGTGATTGTGGGTGCCTCCGGCACCATTGGCGCCGCCGTCAGCGAACTGCTTGCCCAGGATCACCAGGTGATCCGGGTCGGTCACAGCCAGGGGGATGCCAGAGTGGACATGCGCGACCCCGCCTCCATCCGGGCGCTCTTCGAGCAGGTCGGGTCCTTCGATGCCCTGGTGGTCGCCAGCGGCAGCGTCGCCTTCAATGCCCTGACCGAGATGACGGACGAGCAGTGGCAGGTGGGGCTTCAGAGCAAGCTGATGGGCCAGATCAACCTGACCCGGGCCGCTATTGCCCACCTGAGCGACCGTGGCTCCATCACCCTCATCAGCGGCATTCTGAGCGAGGAGCCCATCCACTGGGGGGTGAGCGCCACCACCATCAACGGTGCCATCGAGCACTTCGTGAAAGGTGCCGCCTGCGAGCTGCCAAGGGGCATTCGCATCAACGTGGTGAGCCCCACCGTGCTGGAAGAGTCCATGGGCAAGTATGCCGACTTCTTCCCGGGTTTCGTGCCGGTACCCGCCGCCCGGGTGGCCCAGGCCTACAAGAAATCGGTACTGGGGGTACAGACCGGCCAGATCTTCCGGGTCAATGGCTGAGCGCTCCGGACAACCCAATGAAAACGGGCCCCGTCATGGGGCCCGTTTTGTCATCTGCGTTGCAAGCGCCTCCCCTGCCACCGGCAAACGTTTGTTCGCCTGCGGCAAAAAAAGCGGTCGGCCTCAGTCGATCAGGCCGTACTGCTCCCGCAGTACCTCGATGATCTCCTGTTTCGGATTGGCACTGCGTACCAGCGGCTGACCGATGATCTTCTCGGCGATCCCCACATAGGTGCGGGAGATATCCATCATCACCTCGGTGGGCAGCTTGTTGTCACGGGCCAGGGCGAAGCGCTCGGGCATGCGGTTCTTGTTGAGCAGGATGTCCGGATCCGGGAAGTGGTTCAGCAGCCACTGGCGGAAGCCCTCTTTGGACTTCTCGATGATCTCGCCGCCGCGAAGGGCTGCGCCGTCCCAGATGCGGGAGCTGTCGGGGGTGCCCACTTCATCCATGTAGATGAGCTTCTCGCGACCGGCGGCATCGGTCACGTAACCGAATTCGAACTTGGTGTCGACGAAGACCTGATCCAGGGCAGCCAGCGCCTCGCTGATGACGTTGAAGCCCTCTTTGAGCAGCGCCTCGTAGCGGTCGATGTCCGCCGGGGAGCGGAAGCCGAAGGCCTGATGGTGGCGCTCGATGTCGCCGCGGGAGACGTTGACGTCGTCCGCTTCCGGCACGCCATCCAGCCCCTTGAGGATCCCCTTGGTGGACGGGGTGATGAGGATCTCGGGCAGCTTCTGATCCTTCTTGAGCCCTTCCGGCAGGGTGATGCCGCAGAATTCCCGCTCACCATCCTTGTAGGCACGCCACATGGAGCCGGTGATGTACTGGCGGGCAATCGCCTCGATCATCACGGGACGGGCTTTTTGCACGATCCAGACGAAGGGGTGCGGGATGTCCAGGATGTGGCTGTCCGCCAGCCCCTGCTCCTTGAACAGCTTGAACCAGTGGCTGGAGATGGCATTGAGCGCCGCGCCCTTGCCCGGCACGCCGTTCAGACCGTCCACCCCTTGCCAGATGCAGTCGAAAGCCGAGATGCGATCACTGATCACCATGAGGGCCAGGGGCGTATCGGCCGGCACATCATAGCCTTTCTCCCGAATGAGCCGGGCACTGTCTGCCGGGGTCAACCAGTAGACGCTGCGCACTTTGCCGGAATGGACAGGTTTATCGGTACGGATCGGCAAATCGTCGTTCACCGCCAATACTTGATCTGCAAGACTCATGGCTAATAACACTTCCTGTTGTGGGACTAGTTAGGCAGGGGCACCAGACCCCTGTCTGTGGGGGATTCACATCATCAGGTACTCAGGCCCGGGGCAACCGGCTCGGCACGCTGGCCCTGCGGCAACCCGGACATAACAAAACAGGGGCGCGAGGCCCCTGTTTCCATGCTTACTTCGCCCCCTGATCGGCCAAGCCCTTGGCAAAGGCCTCGGACAGGCTGATGTACATCTGGGAGACGACACCGGATGCGACAGGTTTCTTGTCCTTGTCGAACAGGGTGATGGAGGTCTTGCCGCCCGTCATCTCGCCGAGCTGGAAGCGATACTTGTCTTCCTCGAGCTTGAAGGGCTCCGCTCCCTTGGCCTTCCAGAACTCGCTGTCCGGCTCGTCGTACTCCACGTCGATCCAGCCCAGGGACTGCTGGGTGTCCTTGATGGTGAAACCATAGGCAGGCAGCACCTGATTGAGGCGGCGCCACACCTGGTCAAACGACCCTTCGGCAATCCAGGCGCTCAGCTCGTTGTTGTCCAGACCCAGCTCCAGCCCCATGCCATCGCTGGACTTGTGCTGTTCACGGGCCTTGAGCTGCTTGTCGTAATAGAGGGAAAACTGGTTCAGGGCGCGGGTGGCATAACGCTGGGCGTCCGCCGGCGTCAGCACAGTGCTGGTCTCGCCGTCGATGGTCTCTTCGTGATCCAGCACCCGTACCGACATCTTGATGGCGTGACGCTGCACATCGTTGCGCAGGGTGAACTGGTAACGCTGACGGATCTTGAAGTCATCGTCATCTTCCGCCCAGCCATCGAGCACCGCTGAGTTGTCAAACCAGCCGGTCTGCAAGACGCCGTCCTGTTGATCCAGCTTCTCGGTGGTGACCTTGTGTTCGGCCAGGAAGTTCATCAGGAAGGCCCAGGTATCGCGCTCCACGCTCTGGGAGGTGCTGAGGGCATAGAAGGCGACGGTTGGCTCGCTGGCATTGGCCACCACCTGGCTGCCCGGCACCACGGTGAGCAACTGGGCGGGCGGACGCACGTCCACCTTGGCCCCGAGGGCGCCCTCACGGCTGCTCTCGGGCAGGGCCGGAATGTCGAAATTGCTGTTAAAGGCGGGGGTACTCAACCCGGCGGGCACAAGGAAGGCGCGGCCTTCGAGGCGGCTCTCTTCATACTCGAAGCCACGGTTGGCCATTTTGCGTTCCTGGGGTGAGCTGCAGGCAGCCAGCACGGCCACCGTCGCGACACTCAGTACCAGGCGCACTGCATTTCCCTTTCCATTTGCTTTAAACACTCGCCATCAACTCCGCAGTCGTCAGTGCTCGCGCCATCGCCGCTTCCCCCTCGGGGGTGAGATCGGTCAGGGGCAGACGCAAGGTCGCCGTCGCCATCAATCCCAGCCGGGCACAGGCCCATTTCACCGGGATGGGACTCGGTTCACAGAACAGAGTCTGATGCAACGGCATCAATCGATTGTTGATGTCATGAGCCTGCCCGGCATCACCGGCCAGGGCAGCACGACACATGTCGGCCATCTGGGGCGCCGCAATATTGGTGGTGACCGAAATGACACCATCGCCCCCTTGCAGCATAAAATCACATCCGCTGGCGTCATCGCCACTATAAAGCGCAAAATCCGGCCCGCACAGTTCGCGCAGCAGCGGAGTACGGCCAAGATCGCCAGTCGCTTCTTTCAAACCTATGATGCCGGGCACCTTGGCCAGACGGGCCACCGTCTCGGGTTTGAGGTCACAGCAGGTGCGACCGGGCACATTATAGAGAATTTGAGGCAGACCACTAGCCTCGGCGATCGCACAATAGTGACGATAGAGGCCTTCCTGGGTGGGTTTGTTGTAATAGGGGGTAACCGAGAGACCCGCCACCACGCCCATGGTGGCGAAACGCCGGGAGAGGGCGATGGCATGAGCAGTATTGTTGGAGCCGCAGCCCGCGATGACGGGAATGCGTCCGGCGGCGTATTCCACCGTCTTCTCAACCACGGCGATATGTTCCTGCTCGCTCAGGGTGACCGACTCTCCCGTGGTTCCCACGGCGACGATGGCGCTGGTCCCGGCATCCACATGATATTCCACCAGCGCTGCCAGACTGACCCAATCGATGTCGCCCGAACGCAGCATGGGGGTAACGAGCGCAACAATACTACCGCGTAACATGGATAATTCTCCCGATTTTCAGGGGCGTAATGGTAAAGCTGCCCCTTTTGAAAAACAAGGGAGGCACGGGACAAGCCGTGTTACCATCCGGCACAAAACGTATGAATGCACGCGCGCACAAGAGGCCTCACGGCAGGGTGCCGGCCCCCGCGGTCAACGCATTCTCAATAATGGACGAGAGACGATTTATGACTCACTACCTGGTCGTAACGGCCATCGGCACGGACAGGCCTGGCATCGTCAATGAGGTGACCCGTCACGTCAGTGGCTGCGGTTGCAACATTGTCGACAGCCGTCTTGGCATCTTCGGCAACGAATTCACCTTCATCATGCTGCTGTCCGGTGACTGGAACAGCCTGATGCAACTGGAAATCAGCCTCCCACTGCGCAGCCAGGAGTGGGATCTCATCACCATGATGAAACGCACCGAGCGCCACCACTCCCTGCAATATGACATCAGCGCCAGCGCAGAGGTGCTGATCCGGGATCAGCCGGGCATCGTAAGTCAGTGCACCCAGTTCTTCAGCGATCACGGCTGGGACATCCAGGCCATGCAGACCATCACCCTGGAACAGCAGCCCTTCAACCTGCTCAAGGCGAACTTTCAGTTGAATCTCTCCAAGCAGGGAGAAGAGCCTGGCTCGAAGACAGCCTTCGCCGATTTCTGTCGTGGACTGGGCGCCGAGTCGTTCGAATTCATCGTCAATCACAAGTACGCCTGACGGCGTTTATCCGAGGAGACCCCATGTCACCACTAGAAGCTGGTACCCAGGCCCCCGATTTCTCCCTCTCCGATCAGGACGGCAATCAGGTTCGCCTCGCCGACCTGCGCGGCAAGAAGGTGCTGATCTATTTCTATCCCAAGGCGATGACCCCGGGTTGCACCACCCAGGCCTGCGGTCTGCGCGACGTCAATAGCGAGCTGGCTGCCCTCAATGTGGTGGTGCTCGGCATCAGCCCTGACAGCGCCAAGCGCCTGAAAAAGTTCGAGGAGCGCGACAACCTCAACTTCCGCCTGCTGGCCGATGAGGATCACGCGGTGGCCGATGCCTTTGGCGTCTGGGGTCCGAAGAAGTTCATGGGCAAGGAGTATGACGGCATCCATCGCCTGAGTTTCCTCATCGACGAAGAGGGCAAGGTTGCCCATCGCTTCGACAAGTTCAAGACCAGCGATCACCATCAGGTGGTGCTCAACCTCGTCAAGGGGTAAGCCACCAGCGGCATTGTTGCAGGGCTCGCCATGGCGGGCCCTGCTCGTTTCACCACGGCATCAGCCCCCACTCTCTGGCGGCTCACCAGGGCGCCTCTTCCCCCCTTTTCTCGCCAACCTCCCCTCTCAGATCAAAAAATTCATCCTGGATATGGGTTAACGTGACCCCAGATTCATTTTCCAGCGAGACAGCCCATGAACATGAGCCACACCGAACGCCTGATCCTGAGCAACCAGTACGAGATCCTGGCCAAACTCAATCCGGAAAAGGCGGCGTTTTACCAGCGTGCCAGCACCATCGTCGAGCGCGGCTACTGCCTGCAGATCCTCGAGCTGGAGAAGAGCTTCGGCCATCTGGATCTCGCCACCTGCCAGGAGGTGCTGGACACTCTGGAGCTGCACCATGCACTGGCCATCTCCTGGGGCAACCTGGATGCCAGCGCTCGGGCCGATGTCAACGAGAGCCGCCTTGCCTTCAACGGCTACAGCCGCAGCCAGGAGCGGGAACTGGCGGATTACGTCTGCTTCCTGCTGGAAGTGGACAAGCGCTTCCCCGAACTGCCCTGCCCCTGCGACGAGCTCTCCAGCGACATCGCCATGCGGGACAAGTACCAGCGCATGCTGGCGGTCTGGCGTCAGTGCCCCCGTCAGTACAAGCTCTCCATCCAGGAGATCAGCAAGGTGCTGGCCGCCTGAATGTGAAAAAGGCGCCTGAGGGCGCCTTTGTCGTCAGTCTGACTTCGGAAAGTCATTCGTAGAGGAAGGATTTGTCCAGCTGCTTGAAGGCGGCGTTGAGGGTATCGGCCAGCTCTTCGTAGCGGGGACGGGCCACCAGCTGACGTTGACCGCCCTGCTCGTTCATCTTGCCGTTTATCTCCCGATACCAGGTGGCGAGGGAGGGGGGCAGGCGGGTATCGGCGCGCTGGCCGAGCCAGTAGTACCCTTGCAGCGGCAGGCTGAGCAGGAAGAGCACGGACGCCATCACGGAGGGCCAGTAATGAAGCTCGCCAAACTGGAACTGCACCATGACGCTGAGCACCGCCAGTGCCGGGATCACCTTGAGGGCGAACTCGGTGGCCCTGATCACCCGATTCTCCGGGAACATGGAATTAAGCTCGGGACGGCGCGGCCAAAGAGTCATATAATGACGGCCTTGCTGTAATTTAGTTCCAAAAATGTTCATGCTCATGCTACCTCCGAGCTCTTTTCGAACGCATTAACGGCAAAACCTCGACAATATTTGAGAGGCAATAACAAAGGTTGAGGATGACTTTGTTATTTTTCAACAATCAGGTTATCCTTTGTACGCCCATTTTTACGCTGGGGCACGGCCACTGACCAGTCAGGGACGTCTGAATTTCGGGTCTTGTATCACTATACAAGGGGCAAGCAACAGATTGCCAACCCTCATAAGGATAAGTTGATAGTTTTTGGACGCACCGCGTCCGGCGCATCCTCCAACCCAACCCAATCTGCGATAGGATTTATTCATGAGTAAGCTGGTTCTTGTTCTTAACTGTGGCAGCTCGTCCCTGAAGTTTGCTGTCATTGACGCAACCACCGGTGATGACCTGCTGTCCGGCCTGGCCGAATGCTTCAACCTCGACGACGCCCGCATCAAGTGGAAGCTGAACGGCGAGAAAGGCAACGCTGATCTGGGTGCCGGTGCCGCTCACCAGGAAGCGCTGGACTTCATCGTTCACAAGATCCTGCCGCTCAACCCGGAACTGTCCAAGAACCTGATCGCCATCGGCCACCGCGTGGTACACGGCGGCGAGCGTTTCACCTCCTCCGTTCGCATCTGTGATGACGTCATTGCCGGCATCGAAGCCGCCATTCCTTACGCACCGCTGCACAACCCGGCTCACCTGATCGGTATCCGTGCCGCCCTGAAGGTCTTCCCGGAACTGGCCGAGAAGAACGTCGCCGTGTTCGACACCGCCTTCCACCAGACCATGCCGGAAGAAGCCTTCCTGTACGCCCTGCCGTACAAGCTCTACAAAGAGAACGGCATCCGTCGCTACGGCGCCCACGGCACCAGCCACTACTACATCAGCCTGGAAGCGGCCAAGCAGCTGAACAAGCCGGTGGAAGAGCTCAACATCATCAACTGCCACCTGGGCAACGGCGGCTCCGTCTGCGCCATCAAGAACGGCCAGTCCGTCGACACCTCCATGGGCCTGACCCCGCTGGAAGGCCTGGTGATGGGTACCCGTTCCGGTGACATCGATCCGGCCATCATCTTCTTCCTGCACGACAAGCTGGGCATGAGCGTTGCCGAGATCAACACCATGCTGACCAAGGAATCCGGCCTGCAGGGTCTGACCGAAGTCACCTCCGACTGCCGTTTCGTTGAAGACAACTACGACAGCAAGGAAGAAGCCAAGCGCGCCATGGACGTGTACTGCTACCGTCTGGCCAAGTACATCGGTGCCTACGCCGCCGCCATGGACGGTCGTCTGGATGCCGTGGTCTTCACCGGCGGCATCGGCGAGAACTCCGCCCCGATCCGTGAGATCACCCTGAACAAGCTGGGCCTGCTGGGCTTTGACGTCGACCACGACGCCAACCTGAAGGCTCGCTTCGGCAAGGGCGGCGAGATCACCAAGGCTGGTTCCACCAAGGCCCTGGTTATCCCGACCAACGAAGAGTGGGTCATCGCCCACGACGCGCTGGAACTGGTCGGCGCATAAATTAGCTGTAGAGCAAGGCCGCCCCAGGGCGGCCTTTTCCTGATCCCAAAAAATGAACAAGGGGTAATAAGTGGCACGCACTATTATGCTCATCCCGGTCGGCACTGGTGTCGGCGTAACCTCCGTGAGTCTTGGCGTCGTTCGCGCCATGGAACGTCACGGTGTCAATGTCAGCTTCTTCAAACCGGTCGCCCAGCCGCGTCCGGGTGAAACCGGTACCGAGCGCTCCACCGCCGTGATCCGCGCCGCTGCCAACATCAACCCGCCCGAGCCGTTCGCCCTCTCCTACGCCGAGAACATGATCACCTCCAGCAACACCGACATCCTGCTGGAAGAGATCGTGGCCCGCTTCGAAGAGCACGTGAAGACCAGCGGTGCCGAAGTGGTGGTGATCGAGGGCCTGGTTCCGACCGACAAGCAACCCTTTGCCAACAAGCTGAACTACGACGTCGCCAAGGCGCTGGACGCCGACATGGTGTTCGTGACCCATCCGGGCAACGACTCCAGCCAGAAGCTCAAAGAGCGCATCGAGCTGGCCTGCTCCAACTTCGGTGGCGTCAACAACCCGCGCATCGTGGGCTGCGTCATCAACAAGGTGGGTGCCCCGGTTGACGAGCACGGCGTGACCCGTCCCGACCTGACCGAGATGTTCGAAGCGCACCACCACGGCGCCGACACCGGCCACAACCTGGAAGTGCTGCAGGTCTTCGGCAAGAGCCCGCTGCGCATCCTCGGCTGCATCCCCTGGAACACCCAGCTGATCGCACCGCGCGCCAAGGATCTCGCCAAGCACCTGGCCGCCAAGATCATCAACAAGGGTGAGCTGGAAAGCCGCCGCCTGCAGACCGTGACCTTCTGCGCCCGCTCCATCCACAACATGATCGAGCACTTCCGTCCGGGCAGCCTGCTGGTAACCTCCGGCGACCGTTCCGACGTCATCGTCTCCGCCTGCCTCTCCGCCATGAACGGCGTCAAACTGGGTGCCTTGCTGCTGACCGGCAACTACCATCCGGAACCCCAGGTGATGGCCCTGTGCCAACAGGCCATGGCCACCGGTCTGCCGATCATGATCACCGGCACCAACACCTGGCAGACCGCTGTCAGCCTGCAGAACTTCAACGTCGACATCCCGGAAGATGACCGCGAGCGTATCGAGCTGGTGCAAGACTACGTTGCTGGTCACATCGACAAGCACTGGATCGAGTCCCTCTCCGCCAAGTCCACCCGCTCCCGTCGCCTGAGCCCGCCGGCCTTCCGCTATCAGCTGACCGAGCTGGCCCGTCAGGCCAACAAGCGCGTCGTGCTGCCGGAAGGGGAAGAGCCGCGCACCATCAAGGCGGCCGCCATCTGTGCCGAGCGCGGTATCGCCCGTCCGGTGCTGCTGGGCAACCCGGAAGAGATCCGCCGCGTCGCTGAACAGCAGGGCGTGATCCTGACCGACCGCGTCGAGATCATCGATCCGGTTGCCGTGCGCGAGCGCTATGTGGCTCGTCTGGTCGAGCTGCGCAAGAACAAGGGCATGACCGAAGTGGTTGCCCGCGAGCAGCTGGAAGACAACGTGGTACTGGGTACCATGATGCTGGAGCGCAACGAGGTAGACGGTCTGGTGTCCGGTGCGGTGCACACCACTGCCAACACCATCCGTCCGCCGATGCAGATCATCAAGACCGCCCCGGGCTCTTCCCTGATCTCCTCCATCTTCTTCATGCTGCTGCCGGATCAGGTGCTGGTCTACGGTGACTGCGCCATCAACCCGGATCCCACTGCCGAGCAGCTGGCCGAGATCGCCATCCAGTCCGCCGACTCCGCCGCCGCCTTCGGCATCGAGCCGCGCGTGGCCATGATCTCCTACTCCACCGGCACCTCCGGCGCCGGCGCGGACGTGGAGAAGGTGCGTGAAGCGACCGAGCTGGCCAAGGCCAAGCGTCCCGACCTCATCATCGACGGCCCGCTTCAGTACGATGCGGCCATCATGGAGAACGTCGCCAAGTCCAAGGCACCGAACTCCCCGGTTGCCGGCAAGGCCACCGTGTTCGTGTTCCCGGACCTGAACACCGGCAACACCACCTACAAGGCGGTACAGCGCTCCGCCGAGCTGGTCTCCATCGGTCCCATGCTGCAAGGCATGCGCAAGCCGGTCAACGACCTCTCCCGCGGCGCCCTGGTGGACGACATCGTCTACACCATCGCCCTGACCGGCATCCAGGCAGCCCAGGCCGAGTAATCGACCCGCAGTCCGATGCAATGAAAAACCCGCCGAGAGGCGCAATGCTGTTCAGATAAGCACATTTTTGACTAATTATTCATAAATGCGACTTGAGTTGGGGGAGCAAGGCTG
>NZ_JAPDBQ010000006.1:17830-68441 GCF_027705325.1 Aeromonas sp. QDB18 | reverse complement strand
GTGTGTTTGGAGACAGCCAGTTTACCAGCACCCTGTCTGTCAACTTCCACTTCCCCAAGATCCCGCGAAGAACCAAATAAATGCCCGTCGATGACGGGCATTTTTGTTTTCAGAGTCTGGTTTTTCTTTTCATGGAAGAAAAATCAGTGGGCATCGACCCAGACAAACTTGAGGACGAAGAGCAGGGCCACCACCAGCACGCAGGGGTTGATCTCGCGCCAGCGGCCGGTGCCCGCCTTCATCACGCAGTAGGAGATGAAGCCCACGGCGATCCCCTCGGTGATGGAGAAGCTGAACGGCATCATCACCGCGGTCATGAAGGCCGGCACCGCTTCGGTCAGGTCTTCCCACTTCACCCGGGTCAGCTCGGAGCACATCAGCACGCCCACGTAGATGAGGGCCCCCGCTGCGGCATACGCCGGCACCATGGCGGCGACCGGAGAGAAGAAGATGGCCAGCAGGAACAGGATGCCCACCACGATGGCGGTCAGACCGGTGCGACCGCCGACGGCGACGCCGGAGCTGCTCTCGATGTAGGCCGTCACGGACGAGGTCCCCATGAAGGCGCCGCCGACGGAGCTGACGCTGTCTACTACCAGGGCCTGCTTCATGCGCGGGAAGTGTCCCTTGTCATCGGCCAGCTTGGCACGGTTGGTCACGCCGATCAGGGTGCCGGAAGAGTCGAACAGGTTGACCAGCATGAAGGAGAAGATGATCCCGGCGAGGCTGATGTCCAGCGATCCCATCAGATCCAGCTGGCCGAAGACCGGGGCAATGCTCGGCGGCACGGAGACGAAGCCCTTGAAGGTGACATCGCCGAACAGCCAGCCCAGGGTGGTGGTGACGACAATGGCGATGAGCACGGCGGAGTGGACGCCGCGGGCGGAGAAGATGCAGATGAGGAAGAATCCCAACAATCCCAGCAGGCAGGGCAGGGAGGTGAGGTTGCCCACGGTCACCATGGTGGCGGGGCTCGCGACCACGATGCCGGCATTGTGCAGGCCGAGCAGGGCGATGAGCAGACCGATACCGGCGGTGATGCCGACCCGCAGGGTCAGGGGAATGTTGGCGATGAGCCAGTAGCGTACCCGCAGCAGGGTCAGGATCAGCAGGCCCAGCGCACCCCAGAAGATGGTGCCCATGCCGACCTGCCAGGAGTAGCCCATGCCAGCCACCACCACGAAGGCGAAGAAGGCGTTGAGGCCCATGGCGGGAGCCAGGGCGATGGGCAGGTTCGCCAGCAGACCCATCAGGATGCTGCCGACACCGGCGATGAGGCAGGTGGTAACGAACACGGCCTGGGTGTCCATGCCTGCCGCAGAGAGGATCTGCGGGTTGACGAAGACGATGTAGACCATGGTCAGGAAGGTGGTGATGCCGGCGATCACCTCGGTGCGGGCCGTGGTGCCATGACCGCGCAGGGCAAACAGGCGCTCGAGCAATCCCTGCCCGGCAGCCGGGCTGGCGGTCTGCCCGGTAGCGTGATGTGGTTGATTCATGTTGGATTCCAATGGGTGACGTGAAATAGGCAGCAGGGGGCCCGGCCCATCCATGCGGGGCTACGGACCCTGATTCTGGCGGTGAAGTGACCAGACTCGTCCTGATACCGTGACAGCGCGCACATTTTCACACAGGCAGCCAGGTTTACAAACCCCGGATGTGCGAGGCGGATCAATGAATAGAGTAAAAATTCAAACGTTTTCCCCCGGAGGCAGGAAAAAGGGGACCAATAGAGCCCCGTTTCCACATCGGGATCAACGGTTTTTCTGGTAGCGTTCGATAAGCTGGCTCAGCACGGCATCGCTCTGCTCCAGCAAGGGATCGAGGGCCAACCCCATGCGTTGGAGCAGCAGGGTGGCCTGGGTTTCGCTCAAGGGACGGCCATCGAGGAAGTAGGCCTGCTCGGCCAGTTGCTTGTCATGGCGGGGCAGCAGCACCCAGTGCACTCGTCGGGGTTCTATGGCGGCGAGGATCCGGTTGGCGGCCGCGCAGAAGGTATCGATGTGCTGCTTGCCATCCGGCCCCAGACAGCCGGGTTCGAGCCGGATCTGGATGGTGAGTCTGGTGGTGGAGGCTTGGGTCATGGGTCGCTATCGCTGGGGTAGAGGTGGAGATTGTAAGTCAGAAGAGGCAAAAAAGGGGAGCCCCGGCTCCCCTTGTGACGTCATGCCTGGCGGCGCGGCTGTTGCCTCGCCTTACTTGGCAATGCGCTTGTACTTGGCGCGGCGCGGCTGGATAGCCTCGGCACCGTAGGTCTTCTTCTTCCACTCTTCGTATTCGGTGAAGTTGCCTTCAAAGAATTCGATCTTGCCCTCGTCCTGGTAGTCCAGGATATGGGTGGCGATGCGGTCGAGGAACCAGCGGTCGTGGGAGATGACCATGGCGCAACCCGGGAACTCCAGCAGGGCGTTCTCGAGGGCGCGCAGGGTTTCGATGTCCAGATCGTTGGTCGGTTCATCCAGCAGCAGCACGTTGCCGCCGGTCTGCAGCAGCTTGGCCAGGTGCAGACGGCCACGTTCACCACCGGAGAGCTCGCCGACCCGCTTCTGCTGGTCGGAACCCTTGAAGTTGAAGCGGCCGATGTAGGCGCGGCTCGGGAACTCGTAGTTGCCGATGCGCAGGATGTCCTGGCCGTCGGCGACTTCCTCGAACACCGTCTTCTTGTCGTTCATGCTGTCGCGGAACTGATCCACGGAGGCCAGCACCACGGTGTCACCCAGGGTGATGGAACCGGAATCCGGCTGCTCCTGACCCGACATCATGCGGAACAAGGTCGATTTACCGGCACCGTTCGGACCGATGATGCCGACGATGGCACCCTTCGGAATGGAGAAGGAGAGATCGTCGATCAGCTGGCGGTCGCCATAGGACTTGCAGAGGTTGGCCACCTCCACCACCTTGTCGCCGAGGCGCGGTCCGGGCGGAATGAACAGCTCGTTGGTCTCGTTGCGCTTCTGGTAGTCGTTGGTGTTGAGCTCTTCGAAGCGAGCCATACGAGCCTTGGATTTGGCCTGACGGCCTTTCGGGTTCTGACGAACCCACTCCAGTTCCTTCTCGATGGACTTGCGACGGGCGGCCTCGGAACTCGCTTCCTGGGCCAGACGGGCATCTTTTTGCTCCAGCCAGGAGGAGTAGTTGCCCTCCCAGGGGATGCCTTCGCCGCGGTCCAGCTCCAGGATCCAGCCCGCCACGTTGTCGAGGAAGTAGCGGTCGTGGGTGATGGCCACGACGGTGCCTTCGTAGTCGTGCAGGAAGCGCTCCAGCCAGGCCACGGATTCCGCATCCAGGTGGTTGGTCGGTTCGTCCAGCAGCAGCATGTCCGGCTTTTCCAGCAGCAGACGGCACAGGGCCACGCGGCGGCGCTCACCACCGGAGAGGTGCTTGATCTGGGCATCCCAGGCCGGCAGGCGCAGGGCGTCGGCCGCGCGCTCCAGCTGGTTTTCCATGTTGTGGCCGCCCTGGGCGGTGATGATGGCTTCCAGCTCGCCCTGTTCGCGGGCCAGCTTGTCAAAATCCGCATCCGGGTCGGCGTAGGCTGCATAGACCTCGTCGAGGCGCGCCATGGCGCGTTTGACGTCGCCGACCGCCTCTTCGACCGCTTCGCGTACGGTCTGCTCCGGATCCAGCTTCGGCTCCTGGGGCAGGTAGCCGATCTTGATGCCGGGCTGCGGACGGGCTTCCCCTTCGATCTCGGTGTCGATGCCCGCCATGATGCGCAGCAGGGTCGATTTCCCGGCGCCGTTCAGACCCAGCACGCCTATCTTGGCCCCCGGGAAGAAGGAGAGGGAGATGTTCTTGAGAATATGACGCTTGGGCGGCACGACCTTGCCAACCCTGTTCATGGTGTAAATAAATTGAGCCATTGGCTAATTCCCTTTTAAGTTCAATCACTTAAATTTATTTGGCTTTTTTTGGGGGCATTTTTGGGGCACTTTCAGAAAAAACCGTCTCAATTCTACTCCAAACCCGGCTCACTTCGTCTTGATCATTGTCCGGCATCCACGCGCCATAAACCGTCCTGACCATGTGGCTATCTTCATGGCCAAGGTAGCTGCCCACCCACTCCGGGTTCGCCCCCGCCGTTAACATTCTGGAGGCGAAGGTGTGGCGGGTGTGGTACTGGGTGCGCCTGGCGATCCCCGCCCGCCGTGACAGGCGATCCCATTTGTCGCCAAGGGTAAACGCGGTATAGCAAATGGCGCTGGTCGGGGTGCGGGTGGTGATAACCGGAGTCAGTACAAAGGTACAGCCTTCCGTGACCGTGCGACCATCGCGCAGGGTTCGCTTGATTGTGTGTTGTTTTTGCATGGCGGTAATGGGGCGCAGTTCGCGCAGCGCATCCAGCGCCGGGGGCAGGAGGACGAGGGTTCTTTCCCGTCCCGTCTTGGGGGATTTGAAGGTACGCAGTTGGGTGACGTTGCGCCGAACCGTCAGCTCGCCGCGCGTCATGTCTATATCTTCCCAGGCCAGCGCGCACAGTTCGCCGGTGCGCATCCCCGTCCAGATAGCCAGCTTGATCCACGCAGCGTCCATGGGGTGATGGGCAGCCGCAATCAGGCGCGCCTCTTCGTCGGCGGTGAAGGGGTTGGGTTTGTCGCGCAGCACTTCCACCTTGGACAGTGGTGCGGCCAAATCCTGCTTGGTGTATCCGTTGGTGTTGGCCCAGCCGAACAGCCCGGTGGCCACCATCAGGTAATAGTTCACCGACCGGGGGGCCAGCACCTTGCCGGTTCGCCCTCTTGGACTGGCGATCAGGTCGCGCCGCCAGTGTTGCAAATCCTCTTGGCGCAGCGCACTCACCCGGCGTGACGGGTCAAGGTCTTTGGCCAGCATGGTCAGGATGGATCGGTATCGGCCCTTGGCGTTGTCGCCAATGTCCACATCTTTCACCGCCAGATAGCGCGCCACCAGTTCACTTAGGGTGATCTCCCTGAGCGCTTCGGCGCGGGTGTGGTTCATTGCCCGCTTGCTGTCTGGAAAGTATTTGAGGTAATCAAAGGTGCCGACGGCTATGTCGTGGAGAATGGCCTCCCTCAAGCGGGAGGCGTGTTTGATGTTAGCCTTGGTGATAGGGATATTCAGTACCTCCCGGCAGCGCTTGCGCTGGTAGTGGAACGTGATCCGCAGGCTGTTGTTGTGACGCTCCACCCCTTGCGCACTGGCAAGGATTTCGTCAAGTTCGGTTACCTTCCGCACAGCCAATCCTCAAAGCGCCGCCAGTTGATGATGATTTTATTGTCCGGCGCCTTGGTAAAGTGGACGCCTTCAATCAGCGCGCCTTGCTTTACCTTCTCTTTGATTGCTCTCTCGGTGTAGCCGGTCATTTCGGCAACGACCGCAGGCAGCACCCAGCTAGGGCGCTCCATGACAGTGTGGGGTTGGTTCATGGCTGGTCCTCGTCAGTAGTCGCTCAAGCTGGTGACGCCCAAGCGGGTTGTAATAGAAGGTTTGCACTTGCTTGTGGGAGTGCGCCGCCTGATCCAGTCGGTACTCGCCACAGGCGGGGGTTTTCAGGTTGTGCCGGTTGGCCAGGCGGCCAATGGCTTGTGCGCTCACGCCAAACTCCTTACCCAGTTCGGTCGCGCTCCAGAGCTGGCCGGCAACCCGGGGCGCTTCGATGGGCAGGTCGAAGTGCGCCAGGATGCGGCCGATCTCGGCGAGCTTGGCCGATCGGGAAAGGGTGGGGGAGAGTACGGTATTAACCAGATCGTCCAGCAGTTGGCTGCTCTGGTCGATGAGTTGTAGCTGTTGCATGGCGTGGCCCTCCTGTCCTTGAGGATGGGGCGCCAATTGGATTGAAGGAAGGGCCGCTATTACAGCAGGGTCAGCACCATCAGTGCGGCCAGGGTGTTGAGCGCCAGGATGGTGAGCCCGGCTGCCCGCTGTCTGGTCATGCCGCCACCTCGTCAGCCAAGTGCGGCACGGGTAGGATGATGGTCTTGCCGATCTTGATGGCCAGGGCGTGCTCTGCTCTGGCGCCGGCGCTGCGCTCCCAGCCAGGCAGCATGACCAGCTGATCTGCCATCTTGACCATTTCGATGCAGATGGCCATGTACTCGTGTTGCTTCAGCCCATCCGGCAGGATCGCCGGGTTGAGCGCGATATGCCCGAGGGCATGCAGGCGTTCTGCCTCCAGGTTGAAGGCGTCGCGGTTGAAGTTCGGCAGGCCTGACATAGGCCCGGCTATGTAGATTTTCGCCATGGTGAGTCCTTGAATTGGAAGCCCCGGACTTGCCGGGGCTATGGTTATGCTCGCCAGCCACGGTACCCGATAAAGCCGGGATCCATGACTTGCCTGAACGGCAGGACGGGGAGGTGGGCTATCAGGGTCTTGAGCTGGGGGTTATCGGGTTGGCTGTCGATGGTGACCCGGGCGCCGGGGTTGATGCGGAGGTATCTGGCGCGGGTCTCTTCGGCTTCGGTGCGGGTCAGGCCTTGCTGGATAATGGGGGCTCGGTAGCGCACGACTCACCTCCTTGGTGCTTTGGTGCGGCGGCGAGCATGGCGCGCCAAGCCATTACCACTTCGCTCACAACCATGACGCTTGCGCCGCAGCCATGTCCGATCATGCTTTCTGTCGGCTCCACCGGCACCAGCTGCCAGCCTTCCGGCGCGACCATATTGCTGACGTCAGCAATATGGTCTGGCAGCTTGCCAGTCAACACAGCATCGATACGATCAAGCAGGTCGCACCCCCGGTAGTGCTCTGACACGGTGTGCGGTATCGACGTGCCGATGTACTCGTGCACATCCCGCAGCAGTTCCGCCATTCGTTGCTTTTCGCTCATACAGCCTCCAGTTGAACCAACTCAAGCCCGCGCCGCATAATTCCGGCACTCAGCATCCCTTTCTTTACCGCCTTTCTAGCCTTGGTGTATCCGAGGCGACGCACCAGTCCCCGGCAATCGAACTCTCGGCACAGCGCAGGGGCCTTGCCGTGGATCGTACAACCGCGCTCGCCCAGGTAGACACAGGAGTGATCCGGCTTATGCGCCAGCATCAGTATCCCCTTGGCGGCCAGTTCGGGAATGAAGTGCGGGACGGTCTGGTATTGACTGGCATCGTCACCCAGCTCGGGGTGAATGCTGATCGCGTCCCCACGACAACAGAGAGTGCAGCCATCACAAGGGACGCTGACGTTATGTATATTTTTCGCCGGTTTTTTAACATATCCGGGCAACATGTCGATTTTCATAGGGATTTTGTTCATGTCGATCACTCCTCGACCGTCACCGTCCGGTGATTTATCTTGCCGCTCAGGTGGCTGGCGGATGCATCTGAATGCGGACAGCGCACCACCAGTACGTTACGATTGCCGTCATACATATCGAAAAATTGGCAGTCGCTCAGCTCACGCGGCAATACAAACTTACCAGTCGAAATCCTGGTGGCCGGCTCGCAGCCGGCCAGCAGAAACGCCACGGCCAGCAGGGCGGCCCTCCCCATAGCTTCTCTCATATATCCCCCAGCATTCTGATTTCGTCGTCCGTCAGGCCGGCAGCCCGTGCCTTGTCCATAACGCGCAGGCGCTCGGCGTTGAGCGCGTCAGCGCGGCGATCTGCGTCGTTGGGCTCGATGATGCTCACCGGCGCCAGCCAACTGCCTCGCACCTTCACGGCGATCTCCTTGCTGACGTTGGCGTCGCTCCCCTGGACGCCATTGCGTATCGACATGCGTGCGGCGGTGGATGCTGATCCGCAGACGTGGATCGGGTACTCATGCCCACGCCCCTCGTTGAGGTCGGTGTTGGTGTAAACCACCCAGACCTCTTTGGTGTCGGTAATGGTGATGTCGGTCATAGCGGAGCCTCCTCACCACCCAGGGCATTGAACAGGGCCGGGATGAACTGGGAGAGCTCGCCGGTCACCAGGGCAAAGTCTGCGTCCAGGCGGGCGGCCGGATCTTCGCTGGTAATGTCGTCGTTCTGCTCGCGCATGTCCTCGCTGAACTTGAGGCGCTTGATAGAGAGGTCGTCGCCCAGTACAAAGCTGAGGCGCTCACCCCAGTTCAGGGCCAGTTTGGTGACCAGCTTGTCGTTGGCGAGGTGGTTTTTTACCTCGTCGGTCATCAGGTCTTGCTGTTTGAAGCGGGCGATCCCGCCGTGCTCCATGGCGCTGCGCAGCTCGGATTCATCCTCCAGGGTGAAAGCTGCCGGCAGGTTGCCCTCTTGCAGCCATGCGGTCATGGTGATCTCGGGTGGGTTCTTGAGCGCCACCGGCACCACCGGCAGGCTGCCGACTGACTTGCGAAGCAGAGCCAGCACATCGTCTGCCTTCTTGGCGGAGGAGGCATCGACCATCAGCAGGCCGTCGGCCGGGTTGATCCAGGCGAAGGTGTTGGCGGTACGGCTGAACGCCCGGGGCAGCAGGGTGTGCAGCAGCTCCTCCTTGAGCGCTTCCTTCTCTTTCTTCTTGAGGGCGCGGCCCTGCTCGTACTCGATGGCCTCCACCTTCTCTGCCAGCGCTTCCTTGATGACGGCGGTCGGCAGGATCTTGTCCTCGCGGCGTGCGCACAGCAGGATCTGGCCGTTGGCGGCATGGATCAGGGTGTGGCCGAGCTTGCCGAAGGGTCGGGTCCAGCCAAAGCGGGAAATATCCTGGCTGCCGCAGGGGGTGAAGGCACACGCCTCCAGTTGGTTTTCCAGCTGTTCGTCGGTCAACTCGAACGGGCGGGTGAAGCGGTAAACTTGAAGGTTTTTAAACCACATGGTCTGGGTCCTTTGGTCGGTTAGTTGCGGGCTTTCTTGGCCTGCAGGTCGTGGATCTTCTTGGCTGCGGCCTCGGCAGTTTGCCGGTCGCATGTTGCGCCGCCGGGCAGGATGAACTTGCCGGGCTGCTTGGGATCTGGCATGACGACACCGAGCCCAATGACTACTGCACCGCAGTAGGGGCTTTCTGTCTTTTGCATGGGAGTCCTATGAGTTATCCACCGTTCCTGTGTGGCTGGCGGTGGATGGATTGGGGGTATCAGGCTGCGGACTGCTCTGGTAGTGATGGGGCTTCATTGCCCCAGCAATCCCAGCCTGGGGCTGCAGAGCGGGCAAAGAGCTCGATGCGTGGGACATCACCGCACAGTTTCTCGATCGCCTCTCGGCACTCGTGCGGCTTTTCGCTGTGGCGCCCCACCTTGGCTCGAATGACCGAGCGCACAGCCTTGTCTACTACCAGGTTGCTGACTTTGCCCTTGATGCCGATCAGGGCGCACTCCGCACCGGCCCGGGTTGCCCACCCCATACCGAAGTGGGGGTTGTCGTTTACGGTGCGCTTCTCCCACACCAAGCCGGTCATGGTCATGATCCGGAATCCCCAGGCTTGGCACAGGTCGATGGCCTCTTGTGGCATGCTGCCTACCCACCACATGACCAGCATGCAGTTGTCGTCTGCCAGCCTCGCCACTGGCAGCGCCTTCATGTCCTCTATCGATGTGACGCTGTACACCTGCGCAGCCCCGCTTTTCATTGAGCCGCCTGACTTCTTCGATTTGAATTGCCAAGCCGGATCCGCGTAGATCACCCGGTACTTGCGGCTGGTGCTGTGGATGTCGATTTTCATGCCGCTTTTCTCCCGGCGAGCCCCACCAGTTTACGCGCTCGTGTCTGTTTGAGACTGTCTTTCACCTTGAGCGGGGTCAGACTGTGGTCGATGGCGTCCAGTTCTGCCAGCGCAGCAGACAGCGCGTCCATGTCCTTGGTCAGCTCGGCGTTTTTGAGCGTCGCCCCACCAACGTCAAACAGGCAGCTTTCTTTGTATTGCTCGAACAGGTACTTCTTGACCTCTTTCGGCATGGCCTTTTGCTTAACCAGGCCTACATCTCCGCTTTGCAGCGGCACCGCATCCCAGTGATACCCAGCAGATGTTTCAACCCGGTAGATATACATGTGATCACGACTTATCAGCTCGTCACCTGTAGGCTTGAATGTTTCAGCCACCACGCACGGGCGCCGGTATAGGTAGTAATGGATGCCAGCAGCCTCGATGATCTTTTCCACTTGCAGCCCTTCCAGCATCATCCGGTGCTGGGTGTTCGTGATCGCATCCTTGGCTTGCAGCACAGACCTGGTAGCACGCATGAGCAGGCTTTCGGTGCGCTGGAGTTTCATTTTCAGTTCGTTGAGCTCTGTTTCGCGCTTGGCGCCTGAGTCTTCCAGGCGCTTGATGCGCTCGCGCAGCTTCTTCATCTCTGGCTTTGCGCGGTGCCACTCGTCAGCATCGCGCTTATAGGCATCACGCTGGGTCGCCACCTGGGCGCTTGCTACTTCTATCTTGCGTACCTTGTCCTCGTCCTGTCGTCGGGCTGCAATCAGGCGGGAGCTCTGGATCTTGAGTTCGTTGTGCTGATTGCGCTCGCCATCGAGTTCGAGGTTGGCAGCACTAAGGCGATCATAGAGTGCATTCTCGCTATCAATCATGCAGTTGGAGGCCGTGATTATGGCCTCGGAGTTGCTGATTACCAGAGCCCGCAGGCCCTGCAGAGCGGCTCGGGTTGTGTCATTAGTGGTGCTGGCCAGCAGGTCAATCTGGGCCAGAATGGCGGCGGCAGCGGCATTGGCCACCTCTCCGGCTGTGATGCCGGTGGTTTGTTCGGTCATGGTTGGTCCTCTGGGAGAGCAAAAGCCCCGTTGGCAGCGGGGCGGGTGATCAGTAGTTGATGGATAGGTGCTCGATCTTGTTGCTGGCGATGTGCTTGATGAGGTTGATGGCTTTCCCCTCATCGATCCCCAAGCCCATCAGGTCCATCAGGATGGCGTTGTTGATGGTGCGGCGGTGCTCCATATCGGCGGCGCGCGCAGCATCCTCTGCGGCTTTCTGGCGCTGCTCGTCGGCGATGCGCTGACGCTCTTGTTCTGCGGCGCGGGCGGCAGCCTCTTCCGCCTGGTGTGCGGCGTTGGCTTCGGCCTGCTGGCGGGCCAGCTCGGCGGCTTCGGCATCGCGCCGGGCTTGTTCTTCACGTTCACGGGCGGCCTGGGCTTGGCGCTGTGCCTCCTGCTCGCGGTGCTGGGCGGCTTCACGCTCCAAGCGCTGGCGATTCTCTTCCTGAAGGCGGGCTTGCTCCGCCGCCTGCTCGGCTATCAGGCGCTCGCGGTCGATGCGATCCTGTTCGGCCTGCTTCTGGCGCAGCTGCTCCAGCTCTGCCTGCTCGGCTTCGTACTTCTGGCGGGCTGCCAGGGCCTCGCCGAGGCGCTTGGCTGCGAGCTCCTTGGCGACGGTCGCCTGGGGCAGCAGCTCTTGCCAGGTGTCGTCCAGGGCGTTCTGCTCGACCTCCTGCAGCATGACCTGCAGGTCGGCGGCGGCGATATCGATGCTGGCAGAGGATCCCAGTTCATTGAGGCGGGCCAGTCGGGATTGCAGTGCTGCCACTCGGGCTTCCTCTGCCGCTTCGTACTGGGTGAGCGGGGCGCGCACCTCGTCTTTCAGGGCGTCCAGGGTGTCGCGGATCTGCTTGCGATTGGCGTCGATGCGCTTGGGGATCTCCTTGAACTTGTCCGTTTGCTCTTTGCCGAGCCCGTCCAGGTAGGTCTTGGTGCGGGCGACGGCATGGGCGATGCTGGCGACCTCCTTGCGGCCCTTGGCGGTGGTGATGTCGGGCACCAGGCTGGTTGCCTTCTGGCGAATGTCAGCCAGCAGTTCAGCAATCCCCTGGCCCTCAGTGAACAGGGCGACGGCGGAGGTAGGTTCGATGACAACCAGTTGGGCCTGGGTTGTCTCTGTTTTGGCTTGTTCGGTCATGGCGGGTCCTTAGGATTGAAAAGGCCCGCTGTGAGCGGGCCTTGTAGGTTATTGCTGGGCGCTGTGCCCGGTACTGAGCTGCTTCTTGCGCTCGCCGGCGATCTGCTTGATACCTGCGATGATGTTCTGGTCGCCGGTTTCGTTGGCCCAGGTCCAGGCGGTGGTGTAGGCCTGTTGCCACTCGGCGGTATCGCTGGATCCCTCTATGGCGGCACAGTGGTCGGCGTAGGCGTTGGAGTGGTCAACCGGATCGACTGTTTCGATGGTTGGTTCCGGCTCAGCTTCGAGCGTAACCGGTTGAACCATGCTGCCTTTCATGGCGGCAAGCGTGCGGTTTGGCGCTTTCTGTTGCTGTACCTGGGCGCTCGGGATCTCGTTGATGATGATCTCCTTACCCTCCATCTCTTCGGCGGTCGGCTCGCTGCCAATCTCAGGCCATGCCTTACGCAGTGCTTGCGCCTCGGTACACTTGGCCAGCTGGGCATATGGACGCTTGCGCCACATGGCGTTGGGGCACTCGGTCTTGCTGCTCTGGGTGGCGTAGTTCTCCTTCCAGCGCTCAAGGGCATGGAAGGCCACCCGCTGGCCGTCAATCATCTTGTAGACGGTGTATTTGCACCACTGCGGATAGGTGACCTTGATCTTGGCGCTCTGGTTGTATGGGTCTTGAAACTCCTCGGTCACGTCAGGGCCAAACACTGGCTCATCAGCACCGGCGTAGTTTCCGGAGCGGTCTGCTTGAATGCGGTACATGCCGATGCCAGGCATTGGCACATCGCGCCACACCTTATCCTTGGTGCGAGCATCGGTGACCTGCATGGGTACCAAATGCACCGGCTTTAGCAGGATGTCCAGCCCGCGAGCCTTGCAGTAGTCAATGGCCATAACCACTGAGTCAGGGTTGGCGCCTGGGTAGATGGTGTTGCACAGGGCGTTCCAGGTTGGCTCATCGATACCACGCTGGGCCAAGATGGGGAACTCGGCGGCGAAGTTCTCCGCTGCCTGCTGCTTGATGATTGCGATGTTGCTCACGCTGCTCTCCTTGCCCATGCCGGGCGGGTAAGTGGTATCAGGTCGTGCCAGTCGTTATTGACTCGGCACTCGTGGAATTTGCGCAGGTCGCGGCGGTAGAGGTCTTTGCCAGCCTCTTTCCACTCCTGCTCCAGCGGGCGAACCCGCACAGGGTAGCGGCCGCACTCAATGGATGAGCTGACCGCGATAAAGATGAAGTCCGGGGTGTCGCCGTATATTTCGCGAAAGCCGTCTGAGTACATGGCGTCCTGAACGTGGTAGCGGAACTCCTCTACGTGGCGCTCGAAGCGGGACATGTCGTCAACCTTCTTGACGTCAGCCAGGATGGGGTAGTTGTTGAGCTTCTTGTCTGGCCGGCAGCGGCAGAGCTCATCGGTCTCGCGGTCAGTCCAGTAGAGCGACCCCTCGCAGATCCCGTCCTGCTCCAGCAGCCAGCGGGCGTCAGGATGGGCGAACACGCTTTCGCGCATCAGCTGTAACTTACGGTCATCCTCGAACGAGATGATGGTCTTGCCTAGCTCGGCGCAGTTGGCCAGAAACTCCTTTTCTTCCTCCTTGCCAGCGTTGGTGCGGCGGTTGAACTCAGGGGCGATGATGAAGCGGTCCTTGAACTCCTCCGGCTCGAGCAGCAGGCAGTGCAGGGCAGTACCCATATCCAGCGCCTTGAGCTTCTCCTCATCGACCGGCGCGCTTTTGCGCCAGATGTAGGTGGCTGGGCTCTCGGCGATGTCGTCGAGCTGGGATTTGCTGATGCCGGGGCCGGAGTGGTACTCCTCGTTGGAGAGGCCCAGTACAAGACCCTGCGGCAGGGCCAGGCTGGTATCTACGGCGGCGTTCATGCGGCACCGTCCTTGAGCTTGGCAATAAGCTCTGCTGCATCGCTCAGGCTGAGTAGCCACTCTTCATGCCTACCCCCTGCAACAAGCTCACCCCATGGTGCGGGATTGCTATTTTGGTGCAGGCCGTAGACGCCGCAGCTCTCTTTCATCAGCGCTTCTACGTCACCGGAAAGTTTTTCCAGCGCAGCCAGCAGCTCGTCGCGCTGGGATGTCAGCTCGGCCTCTCGTTTGCTTACACGGCGCTCTTGGGTGGTTAGCGCGCGGTAAACGATGAGATGTTGTGGGTATCCGTACCCACCTCGGCATAGCCTTACATCAGTGCGACGAGTTAAATAACCATCAGCCACAAGTCGCCTGAGTGCCTTCCCGAGAAGCTTCCGATCTTTTGACCCTCTGACCGTTCTCAAGCCGCCATCAATGGCCTCACTCAGACACATTTCCCCATTTTTTTCAAAAAATGAGACGATCGTGGCGTCATGACCTGCAGAGCAGTTGCTATTAGTAGAATTCATGCTGCGCTCCTGCCTTTGTATTGTTGCCACTGGTCGTCGCTCATGGCGTCGTGCAACTGGGCCACATGTTCGTGCCATGCGTCGCGGGCCAGTCTAGCCAGCCTGCTATCCATCAGCTGTTGCAGCAGCGCCATGATCGGTTGTTTGTCCCCGCATACCATCAGCAGGTAAGCGGCCTGGTTGAGATCATCCCATTGGTCGGCGGTCACCTCGGCCAGCAAAGTGGCAGGCTCAGCGCCTTCCAGTTGGGCAGCCAGCAGGGTGGCGGCATGGTGTTCACACCACTCGGCGATCCACTCGGCCTTGGCGTTGGCCTCGGCCTCGCGGCTCTCCAGCAGGGCGAGCAGGGCGGTTTCGTTGGTCATGGCTACATCTCCATTTCCAGTTGCAGGGCTCGCGCTTCGTGATACTCCTCGATGGCGCGGCGGGTGGCGGCCTTGGTCTTGGCCATCCGCTTTTGCTCGGCGGATGGGGCGGCGTCTACGTGGTACTTGCGGCGGGTGGGTGGCACCATTGCGCCGCGAAAGCCCATCAGCTGGGCTTCGGTCAGATTTTTCATGGTCTGGGTCCTGTGGTTGTAAAAACGAAAAAGCCCAGCAGTTGCTGGGCTCTGTTAGCGTTATTGCGTGAATACGCTAAATAGGTTTTTTACACTTACGAAGCGCATCGATGCCGATCTGAAGCTCTGGGAACTTTGCGCTTGCCGTTCTTCCTTGGAAAATAATGTCGGTTTTCTTTGAGGCATGCACTGCATTCAATAAAAAGTTCTGGCCATCATCTGATACTGGCTTTACCAACACGCCCTCATTCTTGCCGCTAACATAAGCAGCTACAGACCTGAGCTTCACACCGTTGATGGTAATCACCATGTCATCTACAGCCCCATCCGTACCTCTGAAACCAGCGGCAAACCGGCTCGGCAATGACAAAGCCAACACCCCTTGATCTGATAGAATCAAACTTATCTGGCTATCGGTGCCACCATCTCGGTCAAGATTGAACCCATGAGCCCAATCGCAGGTATCTACAACGAACCAGTTATCTTCATCAGTCTTCGCGGATATACCAAATGCCATCAACGATCCACTGAGCAGCATTGCATGCCACCAACCCCCTACTCGATTCATAACCCCTCCTTGTTTCGAAGGGGGCATTATGGATCTGTTTGGGGCGGCTGTCAGCCTGCAACCCCCTGATGCAAGGGGCTCCAGGCAGGCCACTGTTGCCAGTGGCCTGCGTTCACGTTCACGCACCGCCTTCCGGATTGAACGGGGTATCGGCGCATCCCTACCGGCATCGGGATTTGTGGTTGTGAGCCGGTTCAAGGTTGTTAAAGAGCAGGCCCAGCCGAATTTGGCGTGAGCGAAGCCAAAGCATCCTTGCGGTGCTTGAGAAAGAGGCTTTGGCTACGGCGCTATGAGGGAAGCGCCAGACCCGGGTCAGATGGCGTTGCGGTGGAACTCGGCCCGCCAGTGGAGGAGGGCGCTGTGCCTAGTGAAACCTGTGTTGCGAAGCTGGGCGGCTCGAGCTGCAACAATGTGGTGCCGCTCGGTGGCCATCATGGCCAGGTGCAGGCGCTGTTTGATGGCTCGGCGGCGGGCGGCGTTGCCGTTCAGGCGGTCGGCGATGGCGGCAACGATCTGGTCGGCGCGTTTCGCGGCCCTGGAAAAAAGGCGTCTGGTCATGATACAGTCTCCGTTGTTGGCGAGTTGGTCCTCGCTAATACCCACCTGACTATTCATATTCATGCTGGGTCCTGTTGCTGGGGTTGGTCCCCCGGCGCAATGACTGGGGGTGGTTCCCTGGTCCGTCAAAGCCCCGCCCTGTGCGGGGCTTTGTCGTTATTACGCGCTGGTGAGGCGCCTTCTTCTTATTGCCCTGGCTGGGGCTGGGTCCTGTTGCTGGTTGTCTAAATTTGGTCGGAGATACAGGGATCGAACCTGTGACGCCCTCATCCCAAATGAGGTGGCATACCGCTTGCCGAATCTCCGATGTTGCCGGTAATTCGATTGCTTTACCGAACAAGGTGAAGGTTAATATTCGCGAACGCTTTCGTCAATGAGAAATGTTCGGTATGACGAACTTTTTTGATGTGGGTACGGTTACCCCAAAGCTGCGGGCATGAAAAAGCCCGCACAAGGCGGGCTAGGCAAGAGTTGGGACGGTTATTCCTTCACATCACGACGGAGTTCAACCATTCGGCCGTAAACCAGCGCCTCTTTGATTGGCACGGCACCAAGACGCTGATCATCGGTGACGAGACTGATGCCAGATAATCCATCAAGGGCTTTGAGAAGCCTCCGCTGCTTACTCTCACCCAGGCGGACCAGTAGTATATCTTCATGCCGGGGCTCTCTGTCGGCCAAGTCGATCACACAGATATCACCAGTCTTGATGCCGGATTCGGCAAGATTGTCATCGTTGGCAACCACGCCAATAAGTTGCCCGTCCAGTTCACTGAAAATATGTCGCCCGCTATCCAGAGAGGAAAGCGCATCCGACGGGTGGTTACCAAGTTCAGACATTTCCCATACTGGTACTTTGCCGAGGTTTGTATCTGTCACATAGGTACCACTTTCCTTGCCGCTGTAGAGCCAGAGTGGATCACAGCCAAGAGCTTTGGCGATTGAGAGTAGGCTACTAACCCGCAGGTCTTTTAGCGGGTCTGACAATAGGACGGAGATTACAGCCTTGCTGATCCCGGACTTGCGAACCAGGTCTGCCTGCTTGTAGCCCCGCTCCTTCATCATGTATTCCAGTCGATCTCTAAAAGAGGTCATATCTCTCTCTCGTTCGCGTAATAAAACCCAAAATGTATTTTCACCTATTGCGTGTCCTCAATGTCGATCATTGACATGTTCGTGTAACCGAACCAAAATGGGCAGGAAACACCAGACAACGATGAGAGGACCAGACCAATGAAGAAAAACGACGCCATTCAATTCTTTGGCGGCAGTAACGCCCTTGCTCGCGCTCTCGGCGCAGCGAAGAGCACGGTATCCGAGTGGCCAGAGGTTATCCCTGAGAAGTTTGCTGCTCGCATTCACTTCGTATCCGGCGAGAAACTGGACTTCTGCCTGGAAGACTATCGACCTGAACAGCATGAAACCCAGCAGGCCGCCTAACCAGTCGCCCAACCACCAACAGGACCCAAGATCGTGACCAATCTGATTAGCAAGGCCTTTGAAGGGCACAACATTCGCATCATTACCGACCAGCAGGGCGAGCCGTGGTTCGTGGCTGCCGATATTGCCAGGGCTTTGGGGTACAACGATGCCGATCAAGCCATCCGCCGCCACTGCAAGGGCGTGACTAAAGCCCCCGTTGAAACGACGGGGGGTATGCAACGAGCCTCTATCATCCCCGAGCGCGACGTTTACCGCCTCGTCATGCGCTCCAAACTCGAGAGTGCAGAGCGTTTCGAAGAGTGGGTGGTCGGCGAAGTGTTGCCCAGCATCCGCAAACATGGCGGCTACATTGCCGGTCAGGAGCAGGATGCGCCGGAGCTGATCATGGCCAAGGCGCTGATGGTGGCGCAGTCGGTGATCGACCGGAAAAGCCAAGAGCTGGCAGCCGCCCAGCAGACCATTGCGGCCAATGCCCATAAGAGCGAGTTTTTCGACAACTACGCCTACAGCGGTGGCGCCCTCAGCTTTCGCGCCGTCGCCAAGCTGCTCAAGGCCAATGAGAACGCGTTTCGCGCCTTCCTGTTCAGCAGGGGGTACATGTATCGGCTGGGTGGCGTGCTGACCGCTTACGCCCAGCATATCGATGCGGGCCGCTTTGAGGTCAAGACGGGCACCGCCGAGCACAACCAGCATGCCTTCGTTGCGACCAAGTTCACCGCCAAGGGTGTGCAGTGGATCGCGGGTGAATGGGGCAAGCACCAGGTCGAGAAAGAGCTGAATTGTCAGGTTCCTGCATTGCAGGAGACCCCCTATACCTATGCGCAGCATTGAGACCCAATCTCCTGAAAAGTCAGGCGATTAAAAAAACCACCAGAGGACCAACCCCATGGGAAGAGTAACGCTCCCCGATCATGAAAATATGAGCACCCGCTCCCCGCTGCGGGTGCGCGGCACCCCGGCCCAGCGCCAGGTATGGCAGGAAGTCGGCGCCGAGTGTGGCATGACAGAAACCGCATTTGCGCGCGCTTCATTGCTGATCTTGCTCAAGGCCATATCTCAGCATGAGCCCGGCATATTGGCGAGGGCCGTCAAACGGGCCAATCGGAGCCTGCTCGAGCAGGGATTTCCGCCCGTGACCGTCGAGGAGATCCTGGATGGCTCCGGTCTGCCCGAACGCGGCCTGCTCCAGTTCAGCCAGGAAGACGAGGCCGCCTACAACGAGGAGCGCCCCCTTCGCCCCCTTCAAAAACTCATCAACTTCGTCCTCGGGAGGTAACCCCATGACCATGCAACTCCGTCCGCCGCGCCCGGCATCCCAGCATGTCAGCGATCGCGACAACATCATTTTGAAGGCCGTCATGCACGAACTGGCCCTGGCCATCGACGAGCCGCTGATCTCGACCGCTCAAGCAGCCGGCACTGATCGTCAGGCCGTTCGTCTGGCCCGCGAGCTCGAAGCCCGCACTCTGGAGCGCGCCGAGGCACAACCCAGCGCATAGGTAGCACCTGCCCGCCTTACCACCGGGCTTTTTTGAACAGGACCCAAGAAATGACCAATTCAACCATGGCCCATGGGGGCCACCCCTTGCCGCATGACCTCGACCATTGCCCGCTGTGCGGCAGTGAACTGCGATCCAGTACCGATGACCACGCATTTGAGTGCCCGGCCTGCGCCTACACCGAGCGGGAGGTGGCTCATGGCTAATCCGTCATCTGTTGCCACCTGGGAGCTCTATGAGCTCAGGAAGCGCGAATTACAGCAACAGGGCCTTACCCAGCACGAGTACGAGCTGGCTGTGCGCCGATTGGCTGATGAATTGGAGGTGTGAGATGGCGGCGCTTTTGAAGTTTCCAGATAGACGCCCACAGAGTGCCCCACAGGAGGTTCGTGTGGCAGACCTTGATGATGGCTATACCCGCATTGCCAATGAGCTCTACGAGGCGCTGATTGGCGCTGATTTGACCAAGCACCAGTTCAAGGTCGTACTGGCGGTGATCCGCAAGACCTATGGCTTTAACCAGACCCATGATCGCATCACCAATGGGCAGATAGCCGAGATGACCGGTTTGCCGGAGACCCGAGTTTGCACCGCCAAAAACCAATTATTGGAGATGGGAATACTGGTCAACAAAGGGCGAAAAATAGGACCCAACAAGGTACTTTCTGAGTGGGACTTTGACGTTCCCCGAAACAGGGAAAAGCTACCCGAAACAGGGTATAAAAATTTCCCCGAAACAGGGAATCGAGTTTCCCCGAAACAGGGACACACAAAAGACACTATTCAAAAGACAGTAAAGACAACTACTGATGGGGCATCAGCTTGCGCTGAACCCCCAGCAGCAACCCCCGAAAAGCGACCAGTGAAAAATACACCATACCAGGCGATCCTGGATGCCTATCACGACATCCTGCCGGAGATGCCAGCCATCCGTGAGCTGACCGATTCTCGCAAAACCAAAATCAGGAACTTCTGGACCAAGTTCAAGTTCGACGAGACCCGCTGGCGCGCCTACTTGGATTTCATCGCCAAGAACTGCCGCTGGATGTGCGAGAGCCGCCCGCGCCGCGATGGCGAGTCGGCCTGGAAGCCGAAGAACTTGGATTTTTTGGTGACCGAGAGGTGTTATCTGGGCGTGCGGGAGGGGCGGTTCAATGACGAGTGATGCAATGGGGTTTGTGCCCCCTCACAACTTCGAGGCAGAGCAGTCTGTGCTGGGCGGGCTGATGCTGCGGGCTGACTCGTTCCACGACTTGGGCCTGTCTGAGCGCGATTTTTACAGTCGCCCGCACCAGATCATTTTCGGGGCGATCTCCCAACTGATCGCCGCCAAGCAGCCGGTTGACATCATGACAGTGCAGCACCGTATCGAGCAGGACGGCGAGCTCGATGTTGCCGGCGGGTTTGCCTACCTAGTCGAGATCGCCAAGAACACCCCAAGCGCGGCGAACATCGTGACCTATGGGGGGATGGTGCGTAGCGCTGCAGAGCGGCGCTTCGCTGTTGCCAAGCTGCATGACTGTATCGCGGCGATGATGGAGCCTGGATTCAGCAACACCGATGAGCGGTTCGCTGCGATGGGGTCGCTGTTGTCTGAGGTCGATGCCAAGCGCTCTGGGGGGGTGACCGGGATTGCGGTACACGCCAGCGAAATCGTGCGGGACTGGTGTGATGAGCTGGATCGCCGGGCAAGCCGCCGCCCAGGGGAGATGACCGGTTATGCCACGGGGATCGCGTCCTTGGATGAGTTGCTCTACCCAGGTGGGATCAGCCCTACGGCGCTGGTGTGTATCGGCGCTCGACCGAAGATGGGCAAGACCACGCTGATGGCGAGTCTGTGTAACCACACGTCGCTGGTCAAGAAGCTCCCTGTGGTTGGTTTTTCGCTGGAGATGACACGGGGTGAGCTGTTCGAGGTCATGGTATCGCAAGCGTCCGGTGTCTCCGGCAAGCATCTGAAATCAATGTCTGACCAGTGCAAGATGGACAAGGCCTACGCTGTTGCCGCAGAGCTTGGTAACTCCAAACTCCATATCGCAGATCTGCCTGGGCTGACTGTGCACCAGGTGGTGCGTGAGAGTCGCCGGCTGAAGCGACAGTTCGGTCAGCTCGGGCTGATCGCTGTTGACTACCTGACGCTGATGACTGCCGACAAGGCTGAGCGTAACGATCTGGCTTACGGCGCGATAACCAAGGCGCTCAAGATGCTAGCCAAGGAGATGGGTTGCCCGGTGATCCTGCTGACTCAGCTCAATCGAGGGCTGGAGCAGCGTGCAGACAAACGCCCGGTTCCCAGCGACAGCCGTGACACCGGCCAGATCGAGCAGGATTGCGATGTGTGGATCGGCTGTTATCGCGATGAGGTCTATAACGAGGCTTCCCCGATGGCAGGAGTCATGGAGTTGCTGGTCAGGCTCAACCGAGGCGGTAAGACGGGAACCGCTTACTGCCAGTTCCATGATGGGGTGATCTCAAATATCGACCAGCAAGAGGTTGCGCGCATGGCACACGCTGCAGAAGTGGAACGCAGCAAGGCCAAGCCTGCGAAAGGGGGATGGGATGGCTGATTTGTTCAATCCGGATGTGATCGCCGCGGTCAAGGCCGCGAAATTCTGCCGAGTGGTGATCTATCCGCCCGTTCGGGGTTGGTGCGGGGAGCGTGTGCAGCTCGAGGTGGCCGACGAGATCGATGCGCTGGGATACACCGACCAGCGGCGTGGCGCAGGGCATTGGCTGGTGCAGAGCACGACGCCGGAGCGAGTGGCGGAGGAAGCCGCACGGCTGAGAGCCGCGCCAGTGCTGGCGTTGCGGTGTGATGTCTCGTTTGGGGCTGTGGATAACTTCGAAGAGGAGGGCCTTGCCAACCAGTGACACAGGGGGTAGCGCCCCGTACCATTGCCAGTGCCGGACCTAGACCACCCGGCTGTTTAACCAAAGGACCTAGACTATGACCAAGCCACATACCCGAGATCTATCCATCGCGACCCAGTTGGGCCGCGTGATTGCCGTTATGAGCGACGGCAAGCCCCGCACCCTGCGCGACATCGAGCGCGAGTGCTGGAGCCGCTACGGCCACGCCGACACCCAGGCCGCCATCAGCGCCAGACTGCGTGAAGTTTGTTGCTACGGCTGGGTGAAGCATTCCAGCAACCAGGTCATCGACGGCAAGCAGGTGTGGCATTACCGCATCGAGCTGCCTCCCACCACCGAGGCCGTTGCAGCCAAGGCGGTGGCAGCATGACTCATCACCCATCGCAGTATTCCGTGTTCGGAAGAACTGGATTGACATCAGCCACCAATTTTGAAGCTGAAATTGTCTACTCAGATTCAGAAAGCACCGCATTTGCGTTCGGGCTTCCCCATCAAGTTGTGTATGACGCATGCCGAGCCTTGGAAGCGACGAGCGAACTCCACAGCGTTTTCTGCCCAATCGATGATTTCAGTGATTGTCGTTTCTATGAGTTCACAGTTATTGGAGCGTTGGCTCTAATTGAGCACCTGAAAATTCCACCACACAGCTTCGCTGTCTGGCGTTATCTCTGTGATTTTGAACGCATGATTCAAGGCTTGTCTGACTTAATTGTGCTGGTCGGTAAATTTTCCGAGTGGAAGGAACAGCTCGACACTCAACCTAAAAGACCATCTTTCGTTTACGTAATGAAGTGTTTATCAACTGGTCTTTTCAAGATAGGTAGGGCAATAGACATTCCTCACCGGGTGAAAACGGTCCAGTCTATGTCAGCCGGCCATCTTGTTTTGGTCTATCAAGCGCATGGTGGATCCGAGCTGGAGTCTCGTTTGCACAAAGAGTTCTCCCATCGGCGTGATCATGGCGAGTGGTTTTCCTTGTCAGAGGCGGAGCTTTTACGCTTAGCCGACCTCATGGGGACAAGTGGCGAGGAGGCGGCATAACCATGGAGCTGACCCTTCTGAAAATGTCCGGCGGGGTACTTGCCCCATCCACTCCGGCCGATGCCGAAGCCATCAAGCTGATGCCGATCGGTACCACCATCCTGGCCAAGGGCAAGGGGCGCCGCAACCTGGCGTTTCATCGCCGCTTCTTCGCCCTGCTCAACCTGACTTTCGATTACTGGGAGCCAACTGGCGGCATGGTATCGCCAGCCGAGCAGGGGATCCTGTCCCGGTTCGTTCGCTACCTCGCCCAGTTCGGCGCTGGCAACGTGCTGAACAAGGCCAAGGATGAGTTTATCGACCAGCTGGCCAGCAGCCGTATCGAGCGCCACGGCCCCCAGGCTGAGAAGTCGTTTGAGGTGATGCGCAAGTGGCTCACCGTCGAGGCCGGTTATTACACCGTGGTGATGCTGCCGGATGGCGGCATGCGCAAGGAGGCCAAGAGCGTCAGCTTTGCCAAGATGGATCAGACTGAGTTCTCCGACCTGTACCGGGCTGTGTTCGGGGTCTGCTGGCGCTATGTGCTGAGCAAGCAGTTTGCCACCGAGGAGGAGGCTGAGAACGCCTGCGCCCAGCTGATGGGGTTTGCCGGATGAGATTCGAGACCAGCCCAATCCGCTCCAGCGACCTGCGCGATGGCGCTCGCGGCCAGCTCTGCAAGATCCAGCTTGCCGGGGTCTGCATCGGTGGCACCGAAACCACGGTGCTGGCTCACCTACCTAGCGCCCCGCATGGAATGGCCCTCAAGGGGGATGATTTGGTGGCAGTTGAGGCGTGCTGTGCTTGCCATGACGCCATTGATGGCCGTATCGCCTACGACTGGCAGCCAGGGGAGCGTGAAGAGGTCACCTATAGCGCCCTGACCCGTCAGCTGCACAGCTGGGTGGTGCGGGGGCTTGTCAGTGTGAAGGGGGCGGCATGATCCACCTCTCTGCTATCGATGCCAGCCGCCTGCTCGGCAACAATCCGAAAGCCAAGGCCGTGGTGAACAAGGTCAAGAAGGCGCAGCAGGTGGACACCCTGCACAGCAAGGTGCTGGCCCAGCTGGTCGGCTTCCCTGACCCAGCCACCGAGCTGTTGTTTCACCCCAAGCGCAAATGGCGCTTCGACTACGCCTGGGAGGAGCAGAAGCTCGCCCTTGAGGTCCACGGCGGGATCCACTCCGGTGGCCGGCATACCAGGGGGAGGGGGTTCGTAGAGGACCGGGCCAAGATGAACGAGGCCACCTTGCTCGGGTGGACCGTGCTGGAAGTCACCCCGGAACACATCAAATCCGGCCAGTTGCGCGCCTGGCTGCTCGCCGCCTTCAATCAGGACCCAGACCAGAGGACCAATCCATGACCCATGCTATCGAAATGGCTCTGCGCCTATTCTCGCCGAAGGGGGCGCTCCATGAGCCCGCCGCCGGCAGGCAGTTCAATGCTCTGGGTCGGGACGAGTTTATCGGCGCCCTGCAGGTGGCAGCAAAGAGCAACCCGCAAGGACTCCAGTTCCTCATGGCCGACCATCTGGGGGACGAACAGGCCCTGGCGTCATTGCTGGCACACTTCAGCACCACGCTGGACAGCGACGAGGCCGGTGGTATGGCCATGGCAATCCTGCTGCGCCGCCCGCTGCCTGAGCAGCTGGATCACCTGGTACTTTGCCACCCTCACTATGACAAGGAGCGCCGCCGGGCCGCCGTGGTAATGGAGAAGGCCAAGCGCGCCCACCGGTCCGGCAATGATCACGAGTACCAGCGCCTTCTGGCTGAGCGGAACGAGATCCTGTCCCTGGCCAATGACCACTGTGTCGCCGAGATGATGCAGTCAGGGCGCTGTCCTCACTGCAATGGCACCGGGATCCGCCCGCGCAAGGGTGACGGCTGCCCGAAGTGCCACGGCACCGGCCGGGTCGTGCCACACGTAGAGTTGGTGTCGCGCCGGTTCGGGCAGGAGATGAGGCAGGCCGTAGAGCGTGCTGTTGATGAGGTGATCCACCAGGCGTCAGATCTGGCCAAAGTCATGGGCCGACAAGTGAGGGAGATGCAGGCGGATTAGGCGCGGAGCGTTCGCCGCCGAGCAGGCGCAACCTCATGAATAGACGCAGTGATTGAATCCACCCCTCCCCGGCGTTAGTATTGCTCAAAGATGGCCAGAGTCCCCGTGACCCTGGCCTTTTTCATTTCTGGCCCGCCTCGTGCGGGCTTTGTCGTTTCTGGAGGGGCGATGACGCCTGACAAGGATCCACAGAACTACAGCGTGCTCGCCTATCTGGCATTCGGCGGGTTGAGCGTATGGGGAGGGCTTGTGACCTACATACAGACGGTGAAACGCGAGGGAAGGCAGTTCCGATGGGCCGAGGCGCTGCTGCAGGTGGTGGTGTCAGGGTTCTCCGGGATGTTGACCATGCTGCTGAGCTGGTACATCGCAGCCCCGCTCCCGTTGTGCGGCTTCATGGCTGGCCTGGCTGGCTTGATGGGGTCGAAAGCACTGGAGCTGTACGAACGCCGGGCAACCGGCTGGATGGGAGGGAGGGAGTGATGGTGAAAATGCGCTGGGTAGATGAAGCCCGTAGGCATATCGGGTTGACGGAGATTAAGGGGCCCCAACACAACCCCGAGATCGTGGCGATGTGGAAGGCCATCAAGCGGGGTGGCATCCGTGATGATGAAACCCCGTGGTGTGCCGCCTTTGTTGGAGCGTGCCTAGAGCGGGTCGGTATTCAGTCCACCCGGTTCGAGGGTGCGCGTTCCTATGCCTCCTGGGGGGAGAAGCTGGAAAAGCCGGTGGCAGGCTGCGTAGTGGTGTTCTCCCGGGATGGTGGCGGACACGTTGGGTTCGTAGTGGGGCAGGACAAGGCGGGCAATCTGCTGGTGCTGGGCGGTAACCAGGCTGACGCGGTGAACGTGAAGGCGTTCCCTCGCTCCAGGGTAACCGCATACCGCTGGCCTGCCGGTGAGCCGAAGCCTGTGGGGGAATTGCCTGTGATGGCTGCGGCAGAGTTCTCGAAGTCCGAGGCATAGGCGCAAGCCTTGCCAATATCGCCGGGTAACCGGTAACAGCAGAGGAGAGTGCGATGGAACACATCGTTGAGGTGGTCATCAACTGGATTGTCATCCTGATGGCTGTAGTGGGCGGCGCGTCCATGGTGGTGCAGGGGCTGGCCAAGATCGCGGCCGTTACCCCGTCCACCCGGGACGATGAGGTTATCGGGAAGGTGCAGGCCTTCCTGGTAGGCCTGACCAAGGTGCTGGACAAGCTGGCATTGAACCTGCCAGCCGAGAAAGCACGGAAGCAATAACATGAACAGCTTGCTCCAACTGCTCGACATTCTAACGGCCCTTCTGGGCCGTTGGCTTAAGCAGGAGAGGGCAAGGGAGGTGCAGGAAAGCCATGACAAGAATCATGCGGACCCACAGGGGCGTTTTGCTGAGCGTTTCGGTGCTGCTTCTGGCCAGTTGCCAGACAGCTCCAAGCCAAACAGCGAACTGCCCGCCACCCACACCCAGGCTGACATGGAACCCCGCCGCTAATGGCGGGGTTTGTCTTTCTGGGGAATCCACAGCCGACCTACTGGACTATCTCGATGCACTGGAGCGATGCAGTGGTTAATGGCGTTACCGTGACCGGTGTTATCACTCAGGTGAGGGAGTATGACGGGAGTCAGGCTCTGGTCACCCTGAATACTGGCGTCTCCGTTCTGGTACCGGCAACTCACGAGCCCGCACCAGGCGACACCATCGTTGAAGGCGAGCTATCTCTCTAAATGGCAAAGACCGACTGGGCACAGCTCAATGCAGAGTTCCTGCAGGAGCATGAAGCGACCGGCATCAGTGCGAAAGACTGGTGTGACAGCCGCGGCCTGAACTACAACTCGGCGCGTCGCTATTTGAAATCTCGGGGGCAATCCCCTGCGCAACCTGATAAATCTCGCGTAGCTGCGCAATCTGCGCATTCCGAAGTGCGCAAAACTGCGCAATCTGCGCAAAGTGCGCAAGCCAAGGGGAATGAGGCCAAGGCCAAAGGGGGAGAAGGAAGAGGGGAGAAGTCCTCGGCATCCACTTATACCCCGGCCAGCTTGGACCAGAACTCGAAAACCAACTCGGGGCGCCAGCCAGATGGGCGCTTTGACAAGGGAAATCGGGAGTCAGTAGGCAACCAAGGCAACCAGAACCCACCGAATAAGTGGCAACCCGGCGACCGGCCTGCACTGACCCACGGCGGTTATGCCAAGTACCTCGATGCCGAGGAGCTGTTCGACCAGGCCCGCGAGTTGCAACTGCGCGACGAGCTGGACTTCACCCGGGCTCGCGTCATCTCCGTCACCAAGCTGCTCAAGGGGCTGCAGCAGGACCTGGTCACAGCCAGCGAGATGACCGACCGGATTGCGCTTTACGACAAGATCCTGAAAGCAGAGCAGGCCCTAGACCGCAACATCCAGCGGATTGAGTCCATCGAGCGGACCCTGAGCGCCCTGCGCATCGACGAGGTGAGTGTGCCGAAGATTGAGGAAGATACTCGGCGCATCCGGGCTGCTGCCCGCAAGCTGACCGCCGAAGCCGATCGGCTCGAGAAGGATGGCGGCAGCGAGGCCACCCCGGTCAGCGAGATGGTTTCCGAACTCCACGACATGGGGACAGGGGGGCTGATGTCATGACTGTTCCCATCGACGCATCTTCCATGACTGAGCAGGAGCAGATGGCCTACATCCGCTCGAAGCTCAGCGATAAGTGGTGGCGGATGAACAACCTCTACATGATCGAGAACGAACAGGGCAAGCTGGTGCGCTTCCGGCTTCGCCCGGCGCAGGAGTTGCTGTTCCGGACCATGTGGTACCTGAATATTATCCTCAAGGCACGCCAGCTCGGATTCTCCACGGCCATCGATATCTATCTGCTGGACGAGGCGCTGTTCAACAAGAACCTCAAGTGCGGGATCATCGCCCAGGACCTGACGGCCGCCGGCGAGATCTACCGCACCAAGATTGAAGTCCCGTTCGATAACCTACCCAGCTGGCTCAAGGCCCAATTCAAGGTGGTGACCCGGCGCGGCGGGGCGAATGGCGGGCACATCCTGTTCCGGCATGGCTCCAGCATCCAGGTGGCCACTTCCTTCCGCTCCGGTACCGTCCAGCGCCTGCATGTCTCCGAGCATGGGAAGATTTGCGCCAAGTACCCGGAGAAGGCCAAGGAGGTGCGAACCGGCACCCTGCAGGCGATCCACCCGGGCGCCGTGGCTTTCATCGAGAGCACGGCCGAAGGGGTGGGGGGCGACTTCCACGCCATGAGCATGAAGTCCCTCGAGCTGGCCAGGGCATCCGGTGAGCTCAGCCAGCTCGACTGGAAGTTCCACTTCTTCGCCTGGTGGCAGGATCCCAAGTATCGCGCCGACGTCCCCGCTTCCGGTGTGGTGATGAGCAAAACCCAGGCGGAATACTTCGCCGCGGTGGAGAAGGCGATGAGCTGCACCATCAGCGACGAGCAGCGGCAATGGTACGTGCTGAAAGAGTCCACCTTGGGCGCCGAGATGAAGCAGGAGTTCCCCAGCACGCCGCTGGAAGCCTTCCTCACCTCCGGGCGCCGTGTGTTCGACCCCATCGCCACCATGGAGGCTGAGGGCGATTGCATGGCCCCGCTCATCGTCTACGACATCGACCCAGTGACCGGCAGGCGTGAGAAAGCCCGCAAACCGGAGAAGCTGGACGAGCAGGGGCAGCGCTCGCTCGAGAACATGCTGCTGGTCTGGGAGCTGCCAGACCCTGACGAGGATTACGCCATCGGCGCCGACGTGGCGGAAGGGCTAGAGCACGGCGATCGTTCAAGCCTGGATGTCACGGCCAAGAGCGACGGCCGTCAGGTGGCCCACTGGTTCGGGCATCTCGACCCGGGGCTGTTTGCTCAACTGCTTGCCCACGTTGGCCGCTTCTATGGCACCGCAGAGCATGGCCCGGCCTACATCGGCCCAGAGCGCAACAACCACGGTCATGCTGTGCTGCTCAAGCTCCGTGAGATCTACCCGACCCGACGCATCTACACCCAGGAGCACATCGACCGGGACCGCGACGACGAGACCCCGCGCCTCGGCTGGCTCACCACTCGGCAGTCCAAGCCGATCCTGGTTGATGGCCTCAAGGCCCTGCTGCGTGCCGGGCAGTCCGGGATCCGCTGGATCGGTACCATTTCCGAAGCCACCACCTACGTCTACGACAAGAGCGGCAGCATGAACGCCCAGGACGGCTGCTACGACGACCAGCTCATGAGCTACATGATTGCCCAAGAGATGCGTGCCCGGATGCCGGCCCGCATCGTCAAACCTGAATCCTTCCGCAAACCCAAGCACTGGATGGCCAACTGATGATCAACGCCCAACCCAAGGCCCCTGAAAAAGGCGGCCTCGATACCCCGCGCCTGCTCAAACTGATGAGCGATATCAACGGCCAGCCGGACTGGCGAAGCCTTGCCAATCGAGCTTGCGCTTACTACGACAACGACCAACTGCCACCTGCGGTAAAAAAGGCACTCGATGAACGCGGGCAGCCCATCACGATCCACAACCTCATCGCCCCGACTATCGACGGCGTGCTGGGGATGGAGGCCAAGAGCCGCACCGATCTGATGGTGATCGCCGATGACCACGACGACGAGCTGGAGCAGCTGGCGGAGGCCGTCAACGCTGAATACGCCGATATGTGCCGCCTGGGTGGGCTGGACCGCGCCCGGGGTGAGGCGTATGGCGGCCAGATAAAGACCGGTGTGGGCTGGGTTGAGGTATGCCGCCGCGATGACCCGTTCGGCCCGCGCTACAAGTTCAGCAACGTCCACCGAGACGAGGTTTATTGGGACTGGCACAGCAGGGAGCCGGACCTAAGCGACTGCCGCTGGTTGATGCGCCGCCGCTGGGTCGATCTGGATGAGGCCAAGACCATGTTCCCGAGCAAGGCACAGGCGCTGCAGTGGGGCGTCAACGACTGGGAGGGGATGGTAAGCCTGACCGCCATCGAGGGGATGGATCCCAACCTAGTCAGTGCCTATGACGAGTGGAGTCAGTTCAGCGGCAAGGAGATAGAGTGGTGCAGCCGGGAGCGGGACCGGGTGCTGCTGCAAGTGGTCTACTACCGCACCTACACCATGCGTCAGGTGCTGAAGCTCGACTCAGGCCGGGCGTTGGAATACGACAAGACCAATCAACTGCATCTCGCTGCTGTGGCCATGGGGCGCGCCAAGCTGGAACGCTGCCCGGTGGCCGTGATCCGGGAATCCTGGTTCGTCGGCCCTCATCATCTGGTTGATCGACCCTGCTCTGCTCCCCACAACATGTACCCGCTGGTGCCGTTCTGGGGGTATCGCAAAGACCGCACCGGCGAACCCTATGGGCTGATTGCTCGAGCCATGCCGGCGCAGGACGAGGTGAACCTGCGGCGTATCAAGCTCACCTTCCTGCTGCAGGCCAAGCGCGTCATCATGGATAAGGACGCCACCAACATGAGCCGGGATCAGGTGCTGGAGCAAGTCGAGCGCCCCGATGGCTATATCGAGCTCAACCCTGACCGAGCCAACAAGACCAGCGTGAGCGATGCCTTCAAGGTAGAGCAGGACTTCAACGTGGCGGCCCAGCAGTTTCAGGTGATGCAGGACTCGGTGAAGCTGATCCAAGACACCATGGGGGTTTATGCCGCCTTCCTGGGCCAGGGCTCCACCGGACAATCTGGTGTGGCCATCAGCAACCTGGTGGAGCAGGGGGCAACCACGCTTTCCGAGATCAACGACAACTACCGGATGGGCTGCCAGCAAGTGGGGCAGTTGGCACTGGCATACCTGCTGGAAGACATGGCCAGCAAGCGCAACTACAAGGTGACAGTGAACCGGGATGACCCCCGCCGCCGCAAGGCCGTGGTGGTCAATGTGGAGCAGGAGGATGGCAAGCTCACCAATGATGTGACCCGGCTGCGGGCCCATATCGCACTGGCGCCGATCCAGCAGACTGCCGCCTACAAGCAACAACTGGCCGAGCGGATGACCCAGGCCATGTCCCAACTTCCGCCAGAGGCTGCAGGTGCCTGCTTTGACCTGCTGGTCGAGCTGATGGATGTACCGCGCAAGGCAGAGTTCGTGGAGCGGATCCGCAATGCCCTGAACATCCCGAAAGACCCGGACGAGATGAGCGACGAGGAACGCGCAGCCGACGAGCAGCAAGCCCAGCAGGCCCAGATGCAGCAGGAGCTGGCCATGCGCGAGATGCAGGCCAAGCTGGCAGAGTTGGAAGGCAAGGCCGCCAAGTGGCAGGCAGAGGCCCAGCGCATCGCCAAGCTGACCGACTCTATCCGGTTCGAGGATGCCCTCAAGCAGGCCCAGACAGGCAAGACATTGCAGGAGATGGAGCAGTTGGCAGCAGAGAACGACCGACTCAAGCTCGAGTACGCGCAGATGCAGCAGCAAATCGTCCAGCACATCGAGGCACAGCTCGACAGCATCCAGTTGCCAAGTGGTCGCCGAGGCTTCTCTGATGGCGGTGATGTGATTGGACCAGGAACAAAAACGTCAGACAGTATTCCCGCAAATCTTTCGAATGGGGAAGTGGTGATAAACGCAGATGCCGCTGACATTGCTGGGCGTGAAAATCTGGCACAACTTAACAAGAGTGGGCTTGCTCGCCGAAAATCATACGGGAAGCGAGCCGATGGGACAGAAAAGGGGTCTGGATACTTCGGTGAGATTAAGCTGCCAGATGGCAATATTGCTACAGAGTATTCAGTTGGGGTGAATCTTGGGGGGAAGGAACTTGAAATACCAACCCTAGTTCCAACCCTATCCAAGGAAGAGATGTCACTGATGACGAATGACATCATTCCAAACGGCAAACAGGTGCCAAGACAAATCCTCCAGAAGGCTGTTGAACACGCAACAAAGCGGATGTCCATCGGACAGTCTCCGTTCGCCGATTAAATTTGATAGCAAGACTATTTCAGTGAGCGACTAACGCTATCAATGGGTTGTTGATTTATCAAACAGCCAGCGTTAGGATTTACCCATCATGGCCCAGTCTCTCGAGATTGGGCCTTTTTCATTTCCGAACCCGGCCACTGCGCCGGGTTTTTTATTTGGAGCAGGACATGACCGACCAGCAACACATTGATGCCGAAATGGAGCGCGAGATCCAGACTCTCGGGCTGACAGCGCCGCGTGTGACCCCTGACCAGATCGATGCGCTGATGCGTGGCGTTCGCTATGAGGTGCAGGTTGTGCCTGGCACCACAACCACGCTGGCCACCGCCATTGCTGCCAACGGATTCACCCTTGCCATCGGCATGACCGCCTGCGCCGACCCGACCAACTTCAATGCAGATCTTGGCGCCAAGTACGCCATCAAGGATGCCGAAGCCAAGGCCCGCCAAGAGCTGTGGAAGCTGGAAGGCTGGCGGCTCAAGTGCCATTTAGCGAATCTTTAGCGATAGACGGCAACCCTTGCCCGCCTTGTGCGGGCTTTTTTGTGCCCAGCTCCAGCCGGGGAGGGCTTTCACCGAGAGCCTTCCCCCGCTTGGGCAGCGATACCACCCACTGAAAACCCACGAGGACAACCATGGATAAGAACATCGACAACCTGACCGGCACTGAGAGCCTGGACGAACTGGAAGCCATGCTGGAAGCGATCGAGCGTGAGCCCGATGGCGAGCTGGATGATGGCACTGGCACCGAGCAAACGGACGTACAACCCGCGCCGTCGGCGGGCGAGGTGGCAGCCGGTAACGAACAGGGCAGTACCGAGCAGGGCGGTGAAGGGGTCGCGGAGCCTGAGAAGGTGATCCTGGCCAAGAGCGGTCAACACACCATCCCGTATGAAGTGCTGGAGCAGGCACGCAATGAAGCCAAGCAACTGCGTGTGCAGCTGGCTCAGTCGCAGCAGGCCCAAGCCGAACGGGACAAGCTGGCCGCCGTGTTAGAGCAGAACGGCATTGAGCTGGACACCAGCGATCCCGATAGCATCGATGTCGCTGCTATTGAGGAACTGGCCCAGGACTACCCCGACCTTGGCAAACCGCTGGCGGCCATCGCCCGCAAGTTGCAGAAGTTGGAGCAGCCCGCCCAACCCGCTATCAACCTGGTACAGGCCGCACTGCAGGCGGTACCTGATCTGGTGAGCTGGCGGGAAAAGGACCAGGACCGTTTCGACTTCGCCATCATCGTCGATGAGAAGCTCCAGGCTGATCCCGCGTGGCAAGGCAAGTCGCTGGATGAGCGATTCGCAGAGGCGGCGCGCCGCACCAAGCTGGCCTTTGGTGATGAGGTTCAAGCGCCTCCCGCCAAGGTGCCCGGCAAGGGTGCAGAGAAGCCCGCTGATTTCATCCCGTCCAGCCCTTCGGCACTCGGCCAGACCCATCATGCAGCACCCACCGGAGTAGAGCGCTATGGCGCTATGTCTCAGACCGAACTTATCGGCGAGATGGGCGCCATGACGGATGCCCAAATGGAGGCGCTGCTGGAGCAATCCGGGTTCTAACCAACCACCCGTTTACATCAACCAACCCCGGCCACCGTGTCGGGGTTTTTGTTTTCATGTAGGAGAGGACCATGACCCAAGTCACCTCGGCGCAAGCCAACAAGATTTTGCAGGCCGCACTGTTTACGGCGGCCAACCGTTCTCACTCGCTGGTGAACATGCTGACCGAAGAGGCCCCAAAGGGTGCCAAGATCAACGGCGGCAAACAGACCAGCGCCGGCGCACCAGTGGTGCGCATCACCGACCTGGCCAAGGTTGCGGGCGACACCGTTGATATGCAGCTGTTCCATCAGCTCTCTGGCCGCCCTACCATGGGTGACAAGAAGCTGGATGGGCGCCTCGAGTCCCTGTCCTTCGCTGACTTCGGTCTTAAGGTCAATCAGACCCGTCACGGCGTTGATGCTGGCGGCAAAATGAGCCAGTCCCGCACCAAGCACGACCTGATCAAGACCGCCCGCGTGCTGCTGGGTGATGGCTACTACGGTCGCCTGGTTGATCAGCGCGGCTTTGCCCAGCTGGCAGGTGCCCGAGGCGACTACTCCGCGACCGATATCATTCTGCCGCTGGCGGATGACCCGGAATTTGCCGACATCATGATCAACCCGCTGACTGCGCCAACCTACGAGCGCCACTTCTTCGGTGGTGATGCGACCAGCTTCGAAGGCATCGACGCGGCTGACCGCTTCAATCTGGGTTGCGTGGACAACATGTCGCTGTTCCTGTCCGAGATGGCCAACCCCATCCAGCCGATCCGCATGGTCTCCGACCCGTCCGGTGGCGAGCCGCTCTACGTGCTCTATGTCACCCCGCGCCAGTGGCACGACTTCTACACCTCAACCTCCGGCAAGGACTGGCAGGCGATGCTGTCGGCCTCAATTGAGCGCAGCAAGGGATGGAACCACCCCATCTTCCGCGGTGAAGGTGCGATGTGGCGCGGCATCCTGGTCAAGCCCTACAAGGGCATGCCGATCCGCTTCAACCAGGGCAGCGCCGTCAAGGTGTGCGCAGCCAACTCAGCAACCGGTGCGGAAGTGGACAAGGTTGCTGGTACCACCATCGACCGCGCCGTGCTGCTGGGCGGTCAGGCGCTGGCCAACGCCTTCGGCTCTGGCGAGCAGGGCGGCTCCTTCGGCATGCACGAAGAGAAAACCGACCACGGCAACAGCACAGAGATCTCCATCAGCTGGGTATCCGGCCTGCAGAAGATCCGCTTCAAGCAGCGCAACGGCAACATTCAGGACCATGGCTGCATGGTGTTGGATACCGCCGTCAGCGCCGTCGGCCGCTAAGCCACCCACCCGCGCGAGGGGGTTGATGCCCCCTCCTGTTTAAATCTGACCAGACAAGGAGCCATATCATGGCCAAAACTACCCTGCTCGCCCGAGCGTACCGCTGGTTTGTCGGTTCGTTCGGCAACCTCTCTATCTCTCCGACCCTGGTGGCCAAGCTGGCTGCAGTACCCGCTGGCGATGTTGTCGCATACGGCGACAAGGTGGAGCCCAACCTGAAAGTGGTGGGTGTGACGATGTTCAGCACTGCGCTGGGCGCGAGTACCACCATCACCGCCAAGATCGGCACGACCACCATCATCAACGCCGAGAGTACGGTGGGGGCGGTGGCAAAGTATTACCCGGTCGATGACCTGATGACCGAGCCTGACCAGGAGCTCACCCTCACCGTTGGCGGCGGCGCTGCGACGGGCACGGTCAAGCTCAAACTGCATTACGAGGTAGTCGGCAACCTGTAAGGCTGCCGATCACTGTCCGCCCGGCCCCGTGCCGGGCTTTTTCGTTTCTAAATAGGAGTCATCGCCATGAGCGACAAGATTGCCGTGGTTTACATCGGCGACAAGCCGAGCAAGAAAGACACGGTCACCGGCAGCCGCCTGGTCTTCCCGCGCCATACCGCAGTGGATGTGGAGAGTCACATCGCCATGCAACTGCTGGAGTTCCCGAGCGTCTGGATCCGCCATGAGGCACTGGCTGGCGAGCTGGAGCGGCAGGAGACCACTGCCCAGGCTGCCGCCAAAGAGAAGGAGCGCCTCGCCGCCGAGCAGGCCCGCCTGGCGGAAGAGCAGAGCATGGTGGTCGGTGAGCGTGATCTGGCCAAGATGACCTCTGCCCAACTGGCCACCTTGGTGGAGGGGGAAGACCTGGATATCGAGCCGCAGGGCCCGCAGGAGAAGGTGCCCGAATACCGGGTGCGCGTGCGTGACGCCCTGAAGGCCAAGCTGGCAGAGCAGGGGGAATAGCATGCAGATGGTGTCGCGTGAGCAGTTCCTGCCCACTGTCAGGCTGCACATCACCGGCCCGCTCGAAGTCATGCTGGGTGAGGCCGTCACAGAGGCGGCCATCACGTTCTGCCGGGAGTCGGCCTTGCTGACCCTTGACCGACTACTGCCAAGCGCGTCAGCCGGCAGCCTGGTGGAGGTCTGCAACATCAGCGGGATGACATCGTGCAATGTGCTGCACCTGACCGGAGAAGGGGGCGCGCCATTTGTCAGCGGGCAAGACTTCTTCGCCATGTCGGCCAATGAGCTGAGCATCCTGACTGATCTCAGCGATGCGCGGATCTGGTATGTGGCTGCCCCGGTCAAGAACGCCACCGAGCTCCCAGCCCAGCTCTACCACGATCACGCCGATGCCATTGCCCATGGCGTCGCAGCCTTGCTCTATGCCCAGCCAGACCGCCCTTGGTCTGACCCTAAGCGGGCAGGATACCACCGGACTGAGTTTGTCGAAGGTTGGCGTCGCGCTGGCCGGTTCCGCAAAGAGCACAGCGCCCCGACCCAAGTCGAATTCCACAACCCGCCCCGCAAACACACTTTTTTCTAAAGGACTCCACACATGGCAACCGTTACCGTTGACTCGCTCTTGAAGCGGGTAAATACCCTGCTCAACGATCGCACCTGGGTTCGTTGGCCCAAGCAGGAGCTGCTGGACTACTACAACGATGCTGCCAAAGCGATCGTGTTGATGCGTCCTGACGCCCACACCAAGAACGTGCAGTTCAACTGCGCAGCCGGCACCAAGCAGAGCCTGCCTGCAGATGCCCTGCGGCTGATCGAGGTGCTGCGCAATGCCGACGGCAAAGTGATCCGCTTCGTACCGCGCCGCGCCCTCGATGACAGTTACCCGGACTGGCATGCCGGCAAGGATGGCACCAGTGTGGCGGCCTACACCTACGACGACCGCGATCCCAAGAACTTCTATCTCTACCCAGGCCCCGCCGCCGCGGTGAAAGTGGATGTGATCTACTCCGTGGCGCCGCAATCCAAGGTGCTGACGGATGTGGAGAATGCTGGCACGCCGGCACTGGCCGATCTGGATGACATTTACATCAACCCGCTGATCGACTTCATCATGTACCGGGCCTTCTCGAAGGACTCCGAATACAGCGCCAACTCCAATCGGGCGATCGGCCACTACAACGCCTACCTGCAGCAACTGGGTGAAAAGACCCAGGTTGATACTAACTTGGAGCAGCGCAAGTCCGAAGGCTTCTCCCGCGTGACCGGGCAGTAAGGGGGCAGCATGGCTGGAGTGTGGAAGCGTGACGGTACGGTGGCCGTCACCAATGGTAACAAGAAGGTGACCGGTACCGGGACAACCTTCGCAGACACCAAGAACGGGGTGGCCAAGGGCCACCTTTTTTGCATCACCAGTGGTACCTCGGTGGATTTCTACGAGGTGGACTACGTGGTGTCCAACACGGAGCTGTATCTGGTGCAGGCCTACCGTGGCGTTACTGCCACGGGCAAAGCCTACGAGATCATCACGACCTTTTCGGATTCCGTTCCGGAGTTCGCCCGTCGCCTGACGGCCACCCTGAGCGCCTATCAGCATCAGAGCGATGCCTTCCAGGCGCTGCTGACGAGCACTGCCACCACTGTTGAGGTGACTGCACCGGATGGAACCAAGCAAACACTGATCCCGTGGAAGCGTGTGACCAGTGAAGGGGAGGGCCAGGCGGCCCGCGCCAAGGTCGAAGCCGACCGCGCTAAAGCCGCAGCGGACAGCATTAATGCTGAGACCTCAGAGAACGGCGGCAAGCTGATGCGCGTGGGCGGCCCCGCAATCCTTGACTCGGAGCGTTACTCTCTGGAGCGGGCGACCGGCGGCAGCCAGACCATCATTCGCGACAGCGCTGGCAACGCCAATGCTATGTTCGTGCTGCCGCGCTTCAGCTACGCCGACCTGGGCATGACTGCCGATATGGGCACTGGCGATGTGACGGCGTTCGATTTTGGCAGCGGCAGCATCAAGAGCGAGATATTCATCGGCGCATATCTTGCGTCCGGCTCCGGCGCTGTCAGCGCGCCGCGGCAAGATCCCCGCACCTCGCTCGATCACACCGCCGCCCGCAACGCCTGTAGTGCAAAAGGCGCAGGCTGGCATCTGATGACGGCGCACGAATGGGCGGCAATCGCCCTGTGGTGCATGGCCAACGGCTACGAGCCAATCGGAAACACCAACTGGGGTCGCAGCCACGCCAAAACCTGGATGGTAGGCGATCGGGCCGACAATAGAGCGCCGGGTGATGCAGCCGGCTCGGGGCGAACCCAGACCGGCTCGATGGGGTCCGAGGCGACGCATACTCGCACGCTGGGCGGGATTGCGGATCTGGTCGGCAACGTCTGGGAGTGGCAGGACGGATTGCTGCTGCAAGATGGGCGCTTTAAGATTTCTGCCTACAACACCCAGGCCGAAGTTGACTGGGCGTTCGCTGATGCGTTTCTTGATGCGTCAACACCAACCGGTGGATCGGCCATCCTGTCCAACGCAGTCAACAACAGACTGGGAGCCATCGGAGACAACGCCAACGCAGGCAACTCAGCCAACGTAGAGTGGCGAGCAATGACAAAATCAGGCAGCTACGTCAGCAATCAGGCGATGAAGCGGCTGCTGCTGGAGCCGGCTGGGGCATTGCCGCAGGGGCGCATCTATATGCGCAATTTCGGCGAGCGACTCCCGTATCGTGGCGGCAATTGGAGCAGCGGGGCCAACGCTGGCCTGGCTGCGCTCGATCTGAGCGGTTCACGCGTGAACACGAACCCGAGCATTGGGTTTCGCCCCGCCTTTGCCTGAGCCTTGCGCCTTGGGTTTTGTTGGCGCCACGGTAGTGGCGCTTAATCGGTTGAGGCATGTTTAACATTTCGAGAGGGCAAATAGATGAGCTACTTATACGACGGCGAAACGCACGACAACTACGATCCGGCCTTTATGGCGGAGCTGGGCATGAGTGAGGAGGTCATAGCCTCCGTGCTCGCCCAGCACAACTATGAGCTGACAGAGGGGCAACTGGCGCGCCGCCAGCGCGCCTACGTGGCGGAGTCCGACCCCCTTTTCTTGGAGTGGCAATACGACAAGACAGCAGCGGCCGAGCAGGCATGGCGCGACAAGGTGGCGGAGATCAAGCTGCGCTACCCGGTGGCCCGTGGGGCGGAAGAGTGATCGTCCGTCTCGAGCCCATCACGGCGAGCGTGGTCGCCGTGCTGCTGCAACCAGCCAAGTGAGCCTTGCCTCCTGGCGCTGTCAGCGTTAGGATTTACCCATCATGGCCCCGCTCTCCCGAGTGGGGCTTTTTCGTTTCTGCCTCTCCGAGATCCCCATGCCCGTACTCGATATCGTCACCATGCGAGGGACTATGCCGCGCGTGGAGCCACACCTCTTGTCTGATGAAGTCGCGGTGATTGCGCGTGACTGCCATTTTGACCATGGCGTTATCTCCCCGCTGGAGGATGACGCCAGTGCTGGTGTGGAGTTGCCTATCGTGCCCACTACGCTCTTTCACTATGGTCAGCACTGGTTCGCCTGGAACAAGGTGGTGGAGGCCATCCGCTCCCCGATAGCTCAGGACCCGTATGGCCGGGTTTACTACACGGATGGTGAGTATCCCAAGGTGACCCATGCCCAGATAGCCACAGGCGGCAGCAACAAGCCGACGGCGTGGTATCGATTAGGCATTCCAGCCCCAGGTGTTCCGGTCGGGGTTGGCACCATCACCCCACCTGTTGGTGGTGTGGATGATGACCTGACAGATGACGAAACTCGCTTCTACGTGGATACCTTCGTTACTACGATGGGTGAGGAGGGGCCCCCGGGCCCTGTCAGCGGAAAGGTGAATATCGGGATCCCCGGGTCATCCGTCACCTTGATGCTGAGCCCACCGACAACCCAGAACAGTAACATCACCAAGCGCCGGATATATCGGTCGGTGTCAGGTGGCGGCCTTGCCGATTACCTGTTGGTCGCCGAGCTGCCCATTGCCCAAGCATCGTTTGTCGATATCCGGGAGGATGGGGAGCTGGGCGCTGTGCTGGAGACCTACGACTACACCATGCCGCCGGATGGCATGCGTGGCTTGTGTCAAATGGCGAATGGCATGTGTGCGGGGTTTGCTGGCAACTCCCTCTACCTGTGCGAGCCTTACCTTCCCTACGCCTGGCCGGAGAAGTACCGGCTGACCACCGAGCACGACATTGTGGCGATCGCTGCCATCGACACCACCTTGGTGATTGGGACCAAGGGATACCCCTATCTTGCCCAGGGCGTGAGCCCGGCATCCGTGACCACCCAGAAGCTCAGCCAACTGCCGCAGTCCTGTGTCAGTGGTCGCTCTATGGTCGCCATGGATGGGGTGGTGCTCTATGCCTCCCCAGACGGGCTGGTCGGCATCGGCGCCAACGGTGGGCAGGTGGTGACCGAGCAGGTCATCACCAGCAAGCAGTGGCGCGCCATGAAGCCCGAGACCATGCGGGCATGGCACCACGAGGGAAAATATGTGGCCATGACCGACACCCACGCATTCATCTTTGACCCGAAAAGTGGCGACTTGCGTGAGCTGACGAACCGGTGGGATGCGGCTGTATCCGATATGGAGAGCGATTCACTCTACATTGCCAAGGGGCGCAGCTTGCAGATTTGGCGCGGCGGGAGCTCCAGCAATGGTCAGTTCGTCTGGCGGTCCAAGCCATTTATGGTGCCAGAGGGAACGTCTTTCAATTGCTGCCGGGTGTTGGCTCAGGATGTTGGCTTGGTCGGGATCAAGTTGTTCGTTGACGGGGAGCAGGTGATGGAGCTGTCCCCTGGCAACCTGGTGCCCGGGGCGTTCAGGTTGCCCCCTGTGCGTGGCCGGTTCTGGCAGATAGAGGTCTTCGGTACCTCGGTGGTGAGCCGCATCACTCTCGCGAGCAGCATGGCGGAGATGGTGAACTGATGGCCAAGAAACCCGCTTATCGCGCCGGCCGTGACCAGGCCGCAACAGCCGAGAACGTGGAGCTGCTCACCGGGCAGCGTGGCGATCGCCTTGATAAGGCAGTCACTTTCCGGGAGCTGGCGGCATTGGGGCTGTCTACGTTGCGTCCTGGTGCTGGCGGTGTTTATGTCCCGGGCAAGAACCCAGACCTTTTCCCGCCGGGCCAGATGGAGTTCCCCCACGCTCCGGTCAATGTGATCGCCAATGGCGCGTTTCACGCCGTCCTGGTGGAATGGGATCCGCCTCAGTATCGGGGGCATGCACACGCGGAGATCTGGCGAGCGGAGAGTGACAACCAAGCCGCGGCCACTCTGGTAGGTACCTCGTCGGCCAATCTCTACTCTGATGCCATTGGCAAAGGCGCCACATTTTACTACTGGGTTCGCTTTGTCAACGGCAAGGATGATAGGGGGCCCTTCCAGGGCGCACAGGGCGTTGAGGCTGCAACCAGCCGAGATGTGCAGGACATTCTCGACGAACTGCAGGGGAAGATAGAGGAGAGCCACCTGGCCCAGGCGCTGCTGCGGCCAATAGAGCAAGTTCCCCAACTCCAGCTCGACATTGCGATCCTGAAGCCTAAGGTTGATGAAATCGAGGTGATCCGCCCCAAGCTTGCCGCCATCGAGGACAAGATCCCCAGCATTGAGCAGGAGCTGGCCGGCCTGGATGAACGCCAGAAGGTAGCGCAAGAGCTGCTGGATGATGCCCAGCAGCAGCTGGGGATGTCGAGCATCGAAATCGGCCTGGTGCAAGATCGCCTGAATGCCAAGCTCGACAAGTACAAGGGGGATTTCGACTCGTTCCGCGATGCGGTGTTTGTCGTCGATCCTGAAAACGGCAGCATCACCATGGATGCCGTCAATGCGGTGCGAGATGAGCTTCACACTTCGATTACTGAAGTGCAGCAAGATCTTGATGCCGTGGCCGGCCAGATCAGCAGCAAGGCAGACAATGTCACCGTTGACAGTCAGGGGTCGCGGATTACTGAGGCAGAGCAGCGCATCAACGGCTTGGACGCCAGCCTGAGCCAAACCGTCACCCGGGGGGAGTTCACAGACGAACAGCAGCGGGTCACCCAGATCGGGCAAGAGCTTGATGCAACAAAAGGGGAGCTGACCCAGAAAGCGACCAGGCAGGAGGTTGATGCCCAGGGTGTGCGACTGGCCAACGCAGAGAGTGCGCTGACGGTACACACCGATGAGCTGAGTTCACAGGCGCAGCGCCTTGATGGGCTGGCAGCCCAACTCACCGAAGGGGATGAAACCCTTCAGGCCAACATCACAGAGCTGGCGCGAGTCACCGCTGAGAGCGACCAAGTCACTGCGCAACGGGTCAGTGGGCTAGAAGTGAGGGCGGGGACGTCAGAGGCCAAGATCCAGGCGCTTGAGGAGATCATTGAAGATGATGGCGGCATCACTGCTGGCCGCTTCGACACGATCATAGCTGAGCTGGAGCTTCAGCGTGGACTGGACGATGACAACGCATCTGCTGCGATCGATGGTGCCCTGGCCGTGGATGAGCGCGACCGGGAGACCAGGAAGGCATTCGGGACCATCCGTACAGAGCAGAGAGTGATCCTGACGGAGCAGCAGGCCCAAGCGCTACGCACAACCGAGATGGAAGTGAAGTTTGACGCAAAGGATGCCGCCACCCAGGCCAAGATCGCATCGGTTGAGAAGGTGACCTCTGATGGAGACTCGGCGCTTGGTGAGCGGATCAGCACCATTGATGTGAAGGTCGGAGAGAACTCGGCCAGCATCACTGAGCTGCAGCGGGTCGTGGTGAGCAATGAGGAGTCGCTCAGCCAACGCCAAGACAAGATGGAGTCGGAGATCGGTATCGGTGCCATCAGCCAGGTTGAAGGTGCCCTGACCGGGGATGAACGCGACCGGGAGAACCGAAAGGCTCGCGGTGTCATCCTCCAGCAGCAGAGCACGCTGGCGAATCAGCAGGAGGCGCAGGCCAGGACAGTTGAACAACTGACCGCAGAGTTTGATGCCGAAACGGCAGATCTGAAGGCGCAGATCACCAATGAGCAGTTGGCTCGGGCAACAGAAGATGAGGCGCTTGCCCAGCAGATCAGTACTGTTGATGCGGCGTTCAAGGATGCCGATACGGCACTGTCTGCATCTCTCGCTGAATCGAGCAAAGCCCTGGCAGATGCAGACCGAGCGCTGGGGGAGCGGATCAGCACCCTTGATGTGACGGTCGGAGAGAACTCGGCCAGCATCACCGAGCTCCGGCAGGCCGTGGTGAACAATGAGGAGTCGCTCAGCCAACACCAAGACAAGATGGAGTCGGAGATCGGTATCGGTGCCATCAGCCAGGTTGAAGGTGCCCTGACCGGGGATGAACGCGACCGGGAGAACCGAAAGGCTCGCGGTGTCATCCTCCAGCAGCAGAGCACGCTGGCGAATCAGCAGGAGGCGCAGGCCAGGACAGTTGAACAACTGACCGCAGAGTTTGATGCCGAAACGGCAGATCTGAAGGCGCAGATCACCAATGAGCAGTTGGCTCGGGCAACGGCATATGAAGCCCTCGGCAGTCAGATTAATACAGTGTCTGCCGTTGCGGGCAGCAAGAATAAAACGTTCTTCCAAGCAACGGCCCCCGGGTCTGGGATGGGGACTGGCGACCTGTGGTTTGATACTGCCAGCAACAACAGGCCGTACCGTTACAGTGGTACTGCTTGGGTTGCCACTGACGACCCGAGGATTGCAGCCAATGCCGCCGCCGTTCAACTCCAGAGCCAAGCTATTGCCGACTTGCAAAATGGTGCCCAGGCCATGTGGACGGCGAAAGCCAGCGCGGGCCAGATCACTGCCGGGATAGGGTTGATTGCAAACTCTGACGGCACGAGTCAGGTGGCTATCTCTGCCTCTCAGGTGTTCGTATTCAACCCGAATAGCTCAACGCCCATGGCGCCGCTGTTTGCCATCGACAACGGGCAGGCCGTGATTGCCGAGGCCATCATCCGAAAGGCCACCATCCAGATCATCCAGTCAGAGAAGATCACCGCCGACTACATCAAAGCTGGTGTCAGCATGTCGGCGCCTGCGATCTCGGGCGGTTCCATCGATATGGGCAATGCCTTTATGGCTGGCGGAGCTGCTGGTTTTGGTAAGGGTGGTCCCTATAGTGGCTGGGGCGAGGGGTGGAACACCATCATCTATGCCGATGGCACATTGAGGACGAACAGCCTCTACGCAGACTCGGGTACATTTACAGGCAAGGTTAACGCGACTTCCGGTAACTTTAGCAACGTCGTGATTCAGGAGAACTGCACGGTCAGAGGCACCATCTACGCAGAGAAGATGATTGGCGACGTTGTCGCGGCTAAATCCCTGAATCGGACAATATCTGGGTCTACAGACATTGTGTTCTCTGTACCGGCTGTCTCTACCATGGATAGAGATTTGGTGATCAACGGCATCAACGTCATGGTGAAGGGGTACACGACGGGCGGCGGCGGGGATAAATCGGACGTGGATCGCACTGTGTCAGCAACAGTGTCATTCATCGTAAACGGCGCAGTTGTGTCCACCTTCAATGTGTCAGCCACCGGTTCAGGCGACTCTGACGTTGCCTTCCCTGCGCTCTATTACGCTATCCACAAGGGTACAAGAGCTGACGTGACCGTTCGATTCATCTGCGGGACGGGGTACACCAAGGTCAGCGTGGCCGGGGCTGTAGCACTCGTGACCAAGGCTGGTAGCGGGACCTTTGCGTAACCCTATCGGTTACATCAACCGCATCGCCAGCGACACAGGCAACCCAAGGCTATCCGCCGAACTACAAGACGCCATCCGAAACAGGATGGCGTTTTTATTTGTGCGTGGCGATGACGGGTTTGTGCTCAAGCCACAGGCAGAAGATGGCGTGATCGGTGTCCTGGTCTGGGTGGGGTGGGGGGATGGTGGGGCACCTGAGCGGCACCTGCCGGAAGTGAAGCGCCTGGCACGCCTGATTGGGGCGCGCTGGCTGCGCTTCCACTCGGCGCGTAAGGGGTGGCTCAAGGTTGCGCCAAGAATGGGATGGGTCCGTCAGCCGGATGATGCTGATGGGCTCTATGTGTTTCAGATCAACTTGTGAGGTGAGCGATGGGCAAGGGTGGCTCGAACGAAATCAAGGAGACCGAGGCTCAGAAGGCTGCGGCCAGTGTGGCCATGGAGCAGTGGGATCTCTACAAGAACGACCTGCAGCAGTATGAGGACCTCTTCATGGAGAAGGTGGATGACCTCAACAGCGAGGGGGAGTTCGACAAACTGGCAGGCACGGCAGCGCTTGGCACTGCTCAATCCTTTGGTGAGGCGCGCGCCGGGCTGGCTGACTCCATGGCGGCCAGTGGGGCAGACCCGACCAGTGGCCGGTACCAGGAGGCAATGGAAGGCCTGGCAACTGACCAGGCATTGAGCCAGACGGACACCGCCAACCGGGCCCAATCCAGCCAGCAGGACAAGTATGTTGCTGGGCTCAAGGATGTGGTGAGCATTGGCGCCGGGCAGAAAGCGGAGTCCCTGGCGGGTATGGGGGATGTGGCCACGACCAGCCTGCGCAAGGCAACCAGTGATGCACAGAGCTCTTATCAAAGCCAGCAGGCGACAGCTGGCTTGGTGGGGACTCTGGCAGGAGCCGCCACCTCGTATGGGCTGGCCAGCCTGAAAGCGCCGGCGGTTACCAGCAACAGTGATGTTGCATCACATCTCGATAGCACCAAGACGCTCGCTGATAACCGCGTCTATAACCCCAACGCAAAAACGTATTTGGGAGGTAGGTAACCATGGGTTACGCCGCAGACACTTACGCCAAAATCACCCGAGAGCAGTACCAGGACTGGAAGACGCGCTTCTACCCCAAGCAGCAGGAACTGATGGAACTGGCCACCAACGGTCAGCTTCTGCGGGAGCAACTTGGACGGGTGGATGAGAACAACGCCAACGCGCTCCGCTCAGCTCAGCAGGCTACGGCCAACCGCAATGCGCGGATGGGGCTGGGCACCAGCAGCAATGCCAATGATAACAGCCAGGGGCTGCGCATGGCGCTGATGACGGCAGGCACCGAGAACGGCCTGCGTGAACAGGAGCAGACCCGGCAAATGGGGATCCTGACCGGCGCGGATGCGGGGCTGCGTGAGGCAATTAAAACCGGAGGGGGTGTGTGATGGGGTACGGCATTTTGGATATCGGCGGTCAGACTCGCCAGCAAGGTCTGGCAGGCCTGCGCGATGCGGCCAACAGAGAGTCGGAGATGGAGGCTGCCAACAAGAGTCTCAAGACCGCTCGCAAGGGGCAAACCCTGAGCACCATCGGCACTGGCGCATCGATGGGCGCCATGTTGGGCATGGCGGGTTCACTCGGCGGCCCTCTGGGCGCACTGGCAGGTGCTGGGGTTGGTTTTCTGGCAGACAGCTTGTTTTAAGGAGGCATGATGAGCGTATCGGGATTGGCGGAAGGTTTTCTGGCTGGCTTCAACACCATGGACCGTTATCAACGTGGCCAGAAAGAAGATGAGCGGATGGATAAGGCCATGAGCCTGCGTGATGCCATGTGGCAGAACGAGCAGGAGCGGCAGAAAGTGGCAGATGAGCGCTACCAGAGCGAGCTGGCGTACCGCGAGGGGCGCGATAAGCTGGCGGATGCCAGGTATGAAAAGCAGGTCACCCTCACCGAGCGGCAGATGAAGGCGTCAGAGGCGCGAGCCGGTGCTGCTGAGCGGCGAGCGGCGGCACAGGAAGCTCGGCAGCAGCAGGAGTATGAGTGGCAAAAGACACTGCGGGACAAGCAGCTTTTCCAGCAGGAGAACCTGCCGATTATCCAGTCCGGCTGGCAGGCGGTGGCCGAGGGCAAAGACCCTGGCCAGCAGTTCTGGAACGTGGTGCGGGATCCGCGGGCTGGCTCCTTTAACCCGGAGCGCTACCTGCAGCAGGATTATGCCGAGGCGGGCAAGACTTTTGTCACCTACGCGGGCAACCTGGTGCGCCAGGCGCAAGATGGCAAACTTGACCCGACCACTCCCGAGGGGCATGCCGCCGTCAACAACCCTGACTTCATCAAGGCGGCCGGCACCCTCTACCAGGATGAAGTCAGTAAAGGGGTCGGCGACATTGACCCTGAGAGCGGCAAGACCATCACCGGCAAGCAGCTGAACAACATCATGATCACCCCGGACGGGCGTGGCGTAGTGTTGGGGGTGGAGGTCACCTATGACGATGGCGGTAAGGCCGTTCGTCCGGTCACCAATAACCGCACCTCGGCGCCTGACGATCAACCCAAGGTGATCCCCATCAACGACTTCCTGAAGCCAGCCTACCAGCGGGCGGCCCTGGCCAAGCACATGATCGGTAACGCCGACCAGCTGCGCGCATCGCTTGGCCTGACGGCAGGCCCGGATCAGGCGGGATACAAGAAGGCTGTTGCTGACCTTGAGAAGCAGCACGGCCAGAACCGCGCCCGGATCTCCTCCAGCAATGCGGAGGATAAAGACCTGCAGCTCGATGCGCTGGATGCCCAGCTTGAACAGAGCAAGGCGGCGCTGGCTGACACCTACGGCCTGACCACAAAAACGGATGAGCCAAAGCAGGAGGCGCCACTCAAGGCGTGGACCGGGGGCGATCCCGAGCGCCTTCAGTTCGTCAAGGAGGCCAACCAACATGGCAAACTGAGCAGTCTGCTGGATTCCCCGGCCAAGATGAACACGGCCTTTGAGCTTTGGCGCCAAGCTGTTGCGAAAGAGGAGGCAGCCAAGCAAGCGGCGGTGTCTGCTGAGAAGGTGCGCAATATGGAAGGGGGTAAAAATAAACCGCACAACTACCGCGCAGCAGAAGAGGCGGCCGTTAATGCGGTTATTGCACCATTTACTAATGGACAGCCGACGCTCAACAAGGCACCAGATGGGGCGGCGGCCTATCAGGCGATGAGCCTGGCCCAGGCAAGGAAATGATATAGAGGGGCTCAATGCCCCTCATCTTCGGTTGATCTCTTCCCGAGCATATCTCTGATATCGGCAAGTAACTGCTCGGTTCGTTCTATCAGGTCATCCTTGTCCGACAGTGCGCCCAGTCTGGTCTGTGATAGCAGATATTCATGATAGGAGGATGGTCTTGGCCTGAGATCCACAATGCCGGGGTTTAGGTGAACAGCTTCAAGAATCGTGTCCACCTTGCCGCTTGCCGGTTCTGCAACGTACCCAGCAGACACCATGGCATTGCGCAGGTGGTGCACGATTTCCGCATTAATGGATCTCTGGTTGTCCTTGGCTGATGCCTCAATCATATCCTTCAAATCTTGCGGCATGCGAACGTTGAACTGCGGGTCTTTTCTTGCCATCTGCAAATCACCATCAAAAAACGCGTTGACGAATATAGTCGCACGGTACTACGCTATCAATGGTAGTACGGTACTATCACTTGATTAAGGAGCGCAGAGTGAGCAATCAAATCCCACCCACGTCGATACGTCTACCGGAGGATCTAAAGCGGTGGCTAGGGCACAGAGCTGTTGATAACGGCGTAAGCCTGACCAAGGAGGTGCTCTCCATCCTCTATAGCGAGATGGAGCGGGAGAGAGAAAGTAATGAACGCACAGTGGCATGATGCCAGAAAGAATTCGGCCTCAGCTGTTCGAGCAGCTAAGGCCGAGGAATGTAAATCAAACCAAGTTGAGGACCTGTGTATGAATTTACACGAGAAGTGTAACGCTTCTGATACTGACAGCCAAGTGGCGCTGATCCCTGTTAACCAGAGCCAGGTCGGTGATGATCTGGTGCAGACCATCAACGCCCGTGATCTTCATGCGTTTCTGGAGGTTGGGAAGGATTTCTCCAACTGGATCAAAGATCGCATTTCCCTGTATGGTTTTGTGGAACATGTGGACTATGTAGTTTTCGCCAAAACTGGCGAAAACTCATCAGGAGGCAGGCCACAGCGGGAGTACTCCCTCACATTGGACATGGCCAAAGAGCTGTCCATGGTTGAGCGCAACGCGAAGGGGAAGCAGGCTCGCCAATACTTTATCCAGTGCGAGCGCGTGGCAAAGTCACCGAACAACAATCCCATGCTGGTCGCTTCTACCATGAATAGCGATCAACTGGCCCTGTTGATGGGGGAGGTTAAGCGGCGTGAAGCGGTGCAGCGTGAGCGAGACGAGGCGATCCGCACCAAGGCTTGCATCTCCAGCAGCCGAGAGGCGTCCGTAATGGCCAAGCTGGGCCATACCAAACGTGAGAACGAAGCGCTCAAAGAGCAATTGGGAGTTGGCACCAAGCACAAGAGCGTGAAGGGTGCAGGGCTGGAGCAGTTCTATATCGATGAGGGTGGCAACCGACGCCAGACCGCCAACCGGCTCAAGAAGATTGCGCTGGAGATGGGATTGGCTGGCGACATCATCGACATTGAAGACCCTAACTACGGCACGGTGAAGGCGTATCCGGTCAGTGTGATAGAGCGTTTCAAGCTGGAGGTGGCGGCATGAGTGCAACCCAGCTGCAAGACGAGCTGACCGCCTTGCTCGGCGATCTGGATGCTATTGACCTGACCCCAGAGGATCGCAGGCTGATTGCCAATCGGATCGAGCGCATGATGCCGGTTGAATATTCACCCGCCCAGCGTTAGCATCTCTCCATCGTCGGTCAGTCTGCATGCTGATCGCCCCATCTCAAAAGCCCCGAACGGTTCGCCGCTCGGGGCTTTTCTTTTGAATACAGCCGAGGCCACTCGAATGGACAAGTACAGTCTCCGTGACGCATCCCTGCCACAACCGCTGCAATCTGACTCTCGAGGAAAGCAGTTCTGGGATGGCATCAACAGTCAGCTTTCATCACCGCCCGCAGCTGCGGCCCCAAAGCGAGACCTCGACACAGAATGGAGTGATTATCCCAAGGCGGTAGGCGCTGGCGCGTTGGAGCTTGTCGGTGGCATTGGTGAGCTCGCACGGCAGGCAAGCAACTTCGGCAAAGAGAATGCCGGGAAGCAGGGGGGCGACTACCTGGAACAGGCTCGTGCCAATATGGCCAATAAGCTGAGCCCGTTGCTGGATGTGGTCGCAGGTGCAGGCGATCTGGCCGCATCTGGGGCAGAGTCTCTGAATGATGGGATGAGTGCTGACGCCAAGGAGGCACTGGGACGCCGACTGGTCGATGAAACGCCAGAAGGCCGGTTGACCCTGGGGGATGGCGCAGGGGATATCGATGTCTGGGCGATGAAAATGGCGCAGGGCGTTGGCTCTTTGCTACCGACACTCGCCGCTGGCGGGGTGACTGGGGTGGCCGCCAAAGCCTCTATCGGCCGGGCTGTCACTGCATCCATGGTCAAGCGTGGCGCGACCCAGGAGGTAGCCGAAGCGGTCGCCGCCAAGGCAGTATCCAAAATTGCCACCGGCGCCGCTGTGACCACCGGGACGACCGGATCGGTGGGCAGTGCCGGGGTGAACACCCGCGACACTGTGCTGGGAATGAGCTTTGACGAGCTGGCGGGCAGCGACACCTTCCGCCAGGCGTTCACTCGCATCGACCAGGATCAACAGACCGCCCATCTCTCTGATGAGGAAAAGCTGGGGCTGGCCCGTGAGGAAACGGCCAACTTGGCCAGCCGAGCCACTATGAGCGACGCCAAGGTGTGGGGAGCTGCCGCCATGGGCTCCATGATGGGCGACGCCATGCTGTTCAAGATGCTGGCTGGCAAGGCTGCAGCAGGTGGTGTGCTGAAAGGGGCAGGCAAGGGGGCAGTAGGTGAGGGAGTTGGTGAGACCCTGGAAGAGGGTGTCCAACAGTACGCCGTCAACGAATCTCTCAACGAGGTGGCCGCCGCTGATATCGACCCGATGAAGGGGGTCATGTCGAGCGCGATCGAGGGTGGCCTGATCGGTATGGGCACTGGCGGTGCGGTAGGTGCTGTCGGTGGGGCGCGAGGCGGTAAGCATGCCAGCCAGGAAGATGGCGTTGGGACCGATCCGGTTGCAGAGCCTTCCGCGCTGGTGACGGAGGACGCTGCTGGTCCGGCAGTGGATCCGAACTTTGCATCTGCTCCACTGGAAGACGGCGAGCAGGCGCTCTCCGCCTCGCAGGCCGAGGGGGAGCTGAATCCGCTCGGCCCCAGCGCCAGCCAGTTCCCCGGTGTGTTTGAACGTGATCAGCGCGGTATCTTGCGCGTGAAGGGTGATGTTGATGCGCTGGCGTCATGGGCCGAGCAGGCCGATATGCCCTACATCACCGATGGTGATGGCATTGCAATCCCCGC
>NZ_JAPDBQ010000006.1:0-17824 GCF_027705325.1 Aeromonas sp. QDB18 | reverse complement strand
TGATGTTGATGCGCTGGCGTCATGGGCCGAGCAGGCCGATATGCCCTACATCACCGATGGTGATGGCATTGCAATCCCCGCCAAATATGCCAAGCAGGCAGAAAAGGCGATCAAAGGTTACCGGCCGGTTGCAGCCGAGCCGCTCGGACCTAGCGCCAGCCAGTTCCCCGGTGTGTTTGAACGTGATCAGCGCGGCATCTTGCGTGTGAAGGGGGATGTTGATGCGCTGGCGTCATGGGCCGAGCAGGCCGATATGCCCTACATCACCGATGGTGATGGCATTGCAATCCCCGCCAAATATGCCAAGCAGGCAGAAAAGGCGATCAAAGGTTACCGACCGGTTGCAGCCGAGCCGATGGCAGAGCCTGCGCCACTGGCCGATGTTGCTCCTGCTGCGCCACCTGCCGATATGCCCCGCTTCAGTCAGGTTGACCCCATTGCGGACGAGCCAGCGATCAAGCGGCAAGGGTTCGTCATGCGCAATGGCGATGGTCAATCGACTGGGGAGCCGGAGCCCTACGTTCGCCCGCAATCAGGGGATGAGCTGCTGTATGAATCAAGTGCCAACTGGCAGGCTGGTCAGCCACATGCCGAGTCAGCACCAGTAGATCTGGAAGCGCTGCGCAAAGAGAGCGCCCAGCGCTGGCGCGACGGCAACAAGCCAGAGGCGGGCACGCCGGTTCGCACTGAGGAAGACACCGAGCAGGTGCTGAACGCATTGCGGGCCGAGGGGGTGAATGGCTGGGCCGGCCGACAAGATCCCAAGCTGGATATGCCGAAGGGCCAGGAGTTTATCCCGCATGGCCCCCAAGCCGGGTTGCCGGCGGTCGTGGGTGATGGGGTACAACAGGCGGCCGGTAAAGCCAAGGGGCTCCCGCTATCCGATACCATCTTTGCAGGCGGCCCGAGCCACGGCGGCCAGGCGGATAATACCAACTATGCCCGTCCTCACCTGTCCCGCGACCAGGTTGATCGCTCCCTGGGGGAGGAGTCCATTCGGGATCCGCGTTCCCCAGTCAGGCAGTCCATCGCCAAGGCAGGCAGCGCCACCGATTCGGTATTTGGCCCGCTCAAGTCGTTGCGCATCACCCGCAAGGGCAAGCCCTTTGCCACCGAGAAAGAGGCAGTCATGGCCAGTCGTCGCGGGCAGGAGATGCCAGTCCCGCTCAACGGTGGCGGCTTTGGGGTAGCGGCTATCGGTGAGGTGCAACAGGCCCAAGCGCAGCAGGGCGCAGTCAAGCAACCGTCAAGCAATTCGGCCCAGCAGGATCGCCAAGACGGAAAGACTGAGATCGCGCAAAATGGCATGGTGATCGTTCATGGTTCCGGCAATCCAGGCATGAGCGAGCAGGATATTCAGATTGTCCGCGCAAGTGGTCAGAAGCAGGGCAAAAAGGGCCGTGTCTATGGTGGCTTCTATGGCACCAGCGAGCAGGACGCGCACCAAGCGCAAGCCTACGCCGATATGATGGGCGGCACGCCCACCCTGTACGATGTCAAGATTAAGCCTGGCACCAAGGTGTTGCACAAGCAGGGGGATATTACCCGCCTTTCTGAAAGCTACATCAACGAGTTGGTGAGTCAGGGATATGGTGTGGTCACCGGCACCGACCCGCGCGGCCAGACAGAGCATGTAGTTATCGACAAAAGCGCCGTAGCAAGCATGGCCCCGCGCGGCGCGCAAGCAACCCCGTCCCAAGTCAACGACACGAATGTCGCTGACATAAGGCAACCATCTGATCAGCCAGCTGCAAGCGTAAGCGCTGAAACAGTTCCGGCGCCGTCTGCCACCGCGGGCGAGGCCAGCCAACTAGCACCAGCCATCGATACCGGATACCGCGAGGTGATCCCCGTCAAGCAACCAAAGACAGAGGTGAGCAATGAGCCAGTTACCCCAGTACCTGCAATCAGCAGTGAAGGACAACGCGATCAGCCTGGCGCAGGCGAACCGGCTGCAGCAGGCGCTGGACCAGCCGTTGCCGGACTCACCGACCGAGCTGGATCCGGAGATCGGGCAGATCTCGCTGCGCCTGCACCTGTACCTGACGGACAGCAGCAAAATGACCCAACACTGACAGCCCCGGCCACAGATGCCGGGGCTGCTGTTTCTGGCCGTATTGGCGAGGAAGAGCTGCGAGATCGCGACCTGCTAAAAGAGCATGGCGGGCGCTGGAAGTATCGTTCTGCAGTAGGCGCAGGCTGGTTTACTGCCAACACCAAGGAGGCCGCCATTGAGCGTGCCGAGGAGGCATACCGCAAGGCAGTATCCAAAGGCGAGCCAGTGCCCACCAGGGATGAGCGGTTCGCACAGGCAGACGCAGAGCTGTTTAGTGAAATGGATCGCCGCTACGGAAAGATGTCAACTCCCGAGCTTGAAGCAGAGTACCAGCGACTTGGTGGCGAGGTTGGCGATTTGCAAAAATCAGGCTCTGGCGAGTTCAACGGCAATGGCGGCCGCCGCACTGGGGCTGCTGTATCCAATGAAGGTGCTCGCCAGGTTGGTGAGGAACGCTTGCGCCTTGGCGTTTACATGAAGATGCGCCGCGACCGCGATACCGCGGGGTCGGGAGCCAAGTCGCAGCAGATCGAGCCAGCCAACGACTGGCGCGGCGCCAAGAGCGCAACGGATTACCACGCCGCGAAGCGTCGCCTGTTCTCTGGTGAGCAGGCTGTTTCTGTTCGAGCTGGATTGCAACCAGATGACAAGGCACTGAGCGGCGGCAAGGTGCAGCGTGGCTACCATGGTTCACATAGCACTGGCTTGACGCAACTGAGTGGCGGGCGCGGGTCTGGCGCTAACTTCTTCGGTGAGGGAGTCTATGTGTCCAACAATGAACAGGACGCGGGTGAATACGCCTCCCATGACCCCAGTGTGAACCGCGATCTGGTTGGCAAGGTGGAAGCCTACGCCAAACAACACGGCGTCACCTACAACGAGGCTAAAGAGGCGCTGCGCAAACAGGGCTCTACTGTCTATGAGGTGGAGCACAGCGCAACCCGCCCCTTTACCGTGAGTGAGCGCGGGGCCGACCTGAGCGACGAGCGCGCCTTGCGCCTGGCCATGACCGAGCTGGATATTCCCGCCGCAGATCATGACCGCTATGTGGGATGGCTACAGCGCGATCAGGGGGATGGCACCAAGCTACTCGACACCCTGAGCAAGATCCCCGGCAAGGGCAGGGTGTTGCGTCAGTACGCCAGCATCAAAAACCACGATGCGCTCACTCTGTCCGGGCCGTTTGCGCTGCGTTCTGAGGGGCTGAAAAATCAGCCGGTTGAACACACCTTGTTGCTGGATGATAAGTTGGCAAAGGTAGTGGGTGGGAAACCACTTACCGCGCCAGCCAGCGCACCGGCAGAGCCAGATCCTACGGTTCAAGAGGCCAGCGAAGCGAGCCGCTATGACGGCACCCCCAAGGGGCGCAAGGCATACGCCAAACGGTTGCGCCTTGATGCGGGCGCCAGCGAGATCGACCGCAACGAGCTGGATCGCGCCTACAGCCAGCAAAAGACCACCGCCAACGCCAACACCGACGCACTGGATCGCGCCATTGATGCGCTGGAGCGCGGGGTTCGTCGCAGTGAGGGGTTGGAGGTGGTAGATGGTTATAAATTGTCATCCGACCATGTGCGCAAGATGAACAGTGAAGTCGCCGCCGATAACAGCATCGAGGCGCGCCGCTTCCGGTCGATGGTCGATAAATTCCTGTCTGGTAACATGTCGGCGGAAGATACAGGGGTGTTTGTGGCGGATTATGTGACGCTGAAATCCCGCCAGATGGCAGCCAACAAGCTGGCAAAGCCGTGGATAAAAGACCCGATTGAAACAATGATTACAGCCTATTCACGGGTGAACAAAGAGCACAAAGAGAAGTGGCTGAAAAAGCGCCGCGAGGTGTACCGCTCTACCCTGGCCAAGGATGCCGAGTTTAAGGAAGGGGAGTTCTTGAGCTGGCACCAGACCATGCTGGCCAGTTACAAGGGCGCTTACGATGTGGATTACCTGATCCCCTCAGAAGAGGCGGAGTTCACCGCCCACACTGAGCGCTTGAGCAAGATAACCACCCAAGCCAAGGATGCCGTGATCGACTGGCGGCAAGCGACTCTGCATGATTACCTTAACGGCACCAATACCCTGTTTCGTGGCGAGATGGACTTTGCCGAGTTCAAGGCGATGGCGGAGGGGCTGCTTGCCAATGGCAAGGCGGTACTGGCCGAGCTGAACGGCATGAAGAAAGCCGATGTGCTGGACACCATGGGCTATTGGGGATCGGCGCGCTACAAGAACGAGAAGAAAGCGGAGGTCGTACAAGCCGCTTACGATCAGTTGTTGGGCAACCTGCGCTGGGCCGCCAACGGCGACAGCAACAGCATGAGCGAGGTGGTGTCGCTTGGCAGCAAGGCGCCACGCCTGACCATCGATCAGAAGGTGGCTGACGCGCTGGCGGGTCTGACCGCCGAGCGGTATCAGCAGTTTGTCAACAAGCGGCGTGCGGACATGGCCAAGCGCGATGCCGAGTTGGCCGTCACCAAGGAGGCACTGCGCGACCCGCAGACCATTGAGCAGTTCAAGACCTTCCTGAAATACCGCTCGCTGGACAAGCTGACCCCTGAGCAACGCGCCCGCTATGAGGATTTGATCGCCGCCAACAATCTGGACAAGCGCGATCAGGCCCGCGAGGTGAAGGCTGCCACCGCCGTTACCCCGACCGCCAGTGGCGACATTATCAAAACCAAGCACACCAAGAGCGGTGAGGATCTCTATGTCGTGCAAATGGGCGACCGGGTTGACCGCGACACCTATAACCAGATCAACGCGCACGCCAAAAAGTTGGGGGGGTGGTATTCCTCTTACAAGGTCGGCGGCGCCGTGCCGGGCTTTCAGTTCAAGGATGAGGCCAAGGCCACCGAGTTTCGCGGTTGGTTGACCGGTCAGGGGGCAGCCAGTGCCGCCCCGTCTGCCGAGGCCACCCCCACCGAGGTGACTGAGCCTGCCCAGGCCGACAGCAAGAGCAAGCAGGTCGAGGCGCTGCGTGCTCGTGCCAATACCCTGCGTGACAAGGCCACCGCCGCACTCAATGCCGAGCGCAAGGAGAACACCAACAAGCGCATGACCGAGGCCGCCAACGCCCGCGCCAATGCCGAGAGTGAGTTGCACTTTGCCGGGTTGCTCGATGCCATTGCCGATGGGATTGAGTCTGGCGAGGTGACTTACCTGCGCAACCTGGCTAATGCCACCCAGTTGACCGAGCTAAAACACGCGCTAAACCGCAGCTTGTGGAATTTGCCGCCAGCCCGGTACGAGGCGCTGACCAATCATGGGGTGATTGAGCGCGCTGAGGATGGCCGGGAACGTTGGTCTGCCAAGGCTACCCCGGAGATGATGGTGGAAGGGGCGCAAATGCCCGGAATGGATTACTTCGCCCGCAACCTCAAGGATGTGGCGACCAAGATGCAAGGGGCAAGCGGCTTCAAGCAGGCCGGGGCCAAGATCATGGCGCTTGTCAATGCGGCGATCAATCGTGACAGCAAGACTGTTTCCATTACCGACCCTGAGCTTATTGCCAAACTCAAAGCCTACACCAGCGGGGTGAGCGACTACGACGCCAAGGCGGTCAAGGAGCAGATCAACGGCTACAGCCGTTTGGAACGCATGGGCATTACCAATCATACCGAGTTGCGCGCCGCCCTGCGTGAGCTGGCCAGCCTGCAAGCCGGGTTGAAAAAGCAGGCCGTGCCGCGCGACCCGTTAGCCGAGAAGATGGTCGCGCTCAAGCGCAAGCTGGTCGGTAACCGTAATGCCTTTATCGACTTCTTCCCGACCCCTGAAAGTCACGCCGCCGATCTGGTGGCGCTGGCCGGGATTGAGCCGGGCATGACGGTGCTGGAGCCGTCCGCCGGACATGGCATGTTGGCCGAGGCGGCGCGCGCTGCCGGGGCCAAGGTCGATGCGGTGGAGCTGGCTGGCGACCTGCGCGAGATATTGCAGGCGAAAGGGTTTGGTCTGGTGGGGGGCGATTTTATGGACACCACCCCGGCCCAGTCTTATGACGCCGTGGTGATGAACCCGCCGTTCTCCAATGACATGGATATTGACCATGTACGCCATGCTTATGACCACCTCAAGCCGGGCGGGCGATTGGTGGCGATTGTGTCGGCCACGGCGGGGGATCGCCAAAACAACAAGAACAAAGCCTTCCGTGAGTGGTTTGACGGGCTGGGAGGCAGTGAGCAGGCCATGCCGGATGGTGCATTCAAGGCGTCGCTCAACCCTACCGATGTGCGTACCAAGATATTTGTCATCGACAAGCCCGCCAACGAGGTCAAGCCGCTGCCGTCGCCAGAGGGCAAGCGGGTGACGGTGGCAACCCCCAAGGGGCAGAGCGTCGAGGTGCAATACCGGGTGATGGAGGCTGCCGATCTGGTGGCGTCCCACGACTTTGAGGGCAATATCAACCACGACTACCCGCAGCAATTGCAGCCGCGTGACCGTAGCAAGCAGACCTATCGGGTACAGGTGGGGCAGATTGCTGCCGCGCCGGAGGGGGCGCGCCTGGCCGCCAGCCCGGAGACCGACCGGGGCGCGCCGATTGTGCGTGACGGCATTGTCGAGAGTGGTAACGGGCGCACCATTGGCTTGAAGCAAGCCTATCAGCGCGGTGATGCCGGAGCGTATCGCGCCTACCTGCTGGCTAATGCCACCGAGTTCGGCCTTGATGCTGCCGCGATTGAGGCAATGAGCGCACCGGTACTGGTCCGCGAGCGGCTGACCGAGATGGACGATCAGCAACTGCGTGATTTTGTGGTTGATTCCAACACTGACGCCAAGATGGCCAACAGCGCCACCGAGGATGCGCGCGCCGATGCGGGCAAGTTGACCACTCAGATGCTGAACATGCTCAATATCCCCGATGGCGGCGACGTGCTGGCCGCGCAGAATCACCACTTCTTGCAAGCCTTCTTGCGGGCTATTGGTGAAAATCAGAGCAACAGCTATGTCAATCAGTCTGGCGGCTGGAATGCCGAGTACGGCAAGCGGGTGAAGGCGGCCATCTTTGCCTATGGCTATGACAACCAGCGTTTGCTGGATGCGGTCACCGGTGAAACCGATGAGGTGGGCCGCAATATGATCGCGGCGCTGCTCAACAATGCGGTGGCCATGGCGCAGTTGCGCCAGCACTCGCCGGAACGCGCCAAGTCGCTGGCCAATTATCTGGCCGAAGCGGTGGAAAGTGTGGTCCACAACAAGCGCAGTGGTCAGTCCTTGCAAGAGCTGGCGGCCCAGGGGGATATGCTGGGCGGCGGGCCAAGCACTGAGAGCAGCCTGTTGGCACAAGCCATGGCCAGCAATGCCCGCAGCGCCAAAGCCATGACCGAGATGATCGGTGATATTCTGGCTATGATGAACACACAGCCGACCAGTGATATGTTTGGTGAGGCCGTACCCCCCATCACCGCAGAGGAAGCTATCCGTGAAACACTCAGAGCCATCGACGCCTACAACCAACAACGAAACCAAACCCCGCGACCCAGCGGCGATCTTTTTGGACTCGCCGCAGCACGGAATGACCACGGAACAACGCCAAGCGTTTCGGGACATCGTGATGGCGGCGCAACTGAAAGCGCAGCAGACCAAGGATTAAACGCGCCCAAGTGGGCCAAAGAGCCGAAAGAACGGCACACCGTCGCGGGCATCAGCTTCAAGGTCCCCGTGTTTGATAAAGAGCTGCAAAAAACCTTCAATGAAGCCGTTCACCGTGGCGAGGGCCGCAACTTCGCCCAAGAGATCCAGACCGTCGCCAACCGGCTGGCGCTGGATCTGGAAGCGGACGGGCTGTTAGCTACCCACAATCAGCGCGTACTGGCCAGTCAGTTGATTGAATCCTGGGTAGAGCGCGAGATCGATAACGCCAAGAAAACCATGGCGTATGGCATTGCCAACCCCAGTTGGATGGTGACGGGCACCAGTGGCAACCAGTTCAGCAAGCGCCGCCAGAAAAGCAACCTTGAGCTTGAGAATGAGCGGCAGGCCGACCACGAGAAGGCGCAGGAGGCCGCCGTCAAACGGATGCGCGCCGCCCTCAAAGAGCTGCAATCACCCGAGGCACAGCGGGCCGAAGCCTTCAAACTGGCATGGCGCGATGCGCGTGCCATTCTGCGTGATTTGAGCAGCTACCTCACTCAGGGCAAGACCGCCCTGTTAGCCGAGTTGCGCAAAAGCGGTGCGCCCAAGTTGGCCAAGTTGTTAGGCACCATGGCCGAGTCTGACCCGGCACGCTATCGCAGTGAATTGCGCTCTCAAGATCAGCGCTTTAAAGAGGCTGGTATGCCTGGCCTGATCGAGTTGATCGGCGCGCGCACCAATGCGGGCAAGATTATCAGCGATGCCATTAATGGACGGATCCGTTTCTCCAAACAGGCCATGGCGCAGGGCGAGAAACCAGCCAAGCACCTGACCCGCAAAGAGGCGGAGCTGGTAACAAAGGAGTGGTTCAAGCAGTACCGGGGCGCCAGTGGCATTGATGTGCAGATCCACGCCACCCAGGCAGAGCTGGAGAAGGCGCTGGGGCTGGCGGCACAAGATGGCCTGATCCGCCGCGCCGCCTTTGATGATGACAGCGGCACCCTGCATGTGGCCGCCGACACCATCGCCAACCCCAAGCGGATGCGCGAGATCCTGCGCCATGAGGTGCTGGCGCACTATGGCTTGGCCCGCACTCTGGGCGGCAAGGAGTTCACCAAGCTGTTAAGCCGGGTGATCAATTCGCGCAACAACCCCAGCATGAAAGCGGTGTGGGATTGGGTCGAGGCCAACTATGACAACGAGGAAATAGGGGTTCAGGCCGAAGAGGTGATCGCCCATCTGGCCGAGCTGGAGCCAAGCGCATGGCAGCGCGGTTGGGATCGGGTGGTGGCCTGGGTCATGGGTGCCTTGCGGTCGGTCGGCTTTGCGCCGGGCAAGGTCAGCGCATCGGAAATCAGGTCGATGATTGCCGCCCTTGGCCGTAACATGGAGGGGGGGCCGAACGGTGGCCCCAATGGCGGCAAGGGTAAGCGCAATATCCGCTTTAGCCAAAGCCAAGGCGCGGGCCTTGCGCAGGGGATGGCGGGCCGCGCCAAGTATCAGGCTGGCGGGGTACTCGATGCGGTGCGCAACTTCTTGAAGCAGCGCCGTCCGTTGATGCTGGGCACCCTGACCGACTTGCAGATTGACCAACTCTATCGAGACATTACCGGCGGGGCGGTGTCGGCCTATCAGCGCTTGCGCACCAAGATGGAGGCCGAGCGTAACGATATTTTGCTCGATGCTGAAACCAGAATCGACCCCTTGTGGGATGCGCTGGAGAAGCAGGAGAAGGCCGATCTGTCCAGCTTGATGCACGATGCCACCATGTCACGGCTGCACCCGGACAAGCCCCTTGACGAGAACAGCTACTACCTGGAGGCCAAACAGAAGGTAGAACGAGCCAAGAAACCGGAGACCAAAGCAGCCTATGAAGCAGAGCTTCACATCATCGAGCGCAATCACTCCGAGCTGGCCCGCCAGTATCAAGCCTTGACCCCCAAGGCCAAGGCGCTGTACGCCACCATGGAGCAAACCTATAACCAGCAGTGGGAGACCTTGCGCGAGGCCATCGAGCAACGGCTGGTCGATCTGTTGGGTGAGAACAAGGGGCGCGCCATGGCGGCAACCATGCGCCTGAAAATGGAAAGCGCACTCAAACACGGGCCTTACTTCCCGCTGACCCGCTTCGGTGACTATGTGGTGAAGGCGCGCAAGGGCGACGAGTATGTGCGTGAACACTTCGAGCGGCGCATTGATGCCGAGCAGGCGGTGAAGCTGTACCAGCGCGACGGCTATAACGCCCTGATGACGGTCAAGGAAGAGGGCAACGGCGATAGCGCCAACGCGCACCAGCTGGGCATGGAGTTGCTGGACTTTCTGGAAGAGGCCGAAGGGGTGAGCAAGGATCAGCTGCAAGACACCATCTGGCAAGCCATGCTCAAGATGATGCCGGATGCCTCTTATGCCAAACATGCCATTCACCGGCGCCGGGTCAAGGGGGCCAGTCGTGACGCCCACCGTGCGTACATGAGCAGCGTGTATCACTTTGCCCGCCACGTCTCCAAGATCCGCTATGGTCACAAGATGCAAGGGGAGCTGGATAAGCTGAGCGAGCAGGTCCTGGCTGGTGTCACAGGTGAACCAAGCAGCATCAAGCCTGAAGACCTGGAGATAGCTCAGCAGGTGCTTAACGAGATGAACAAGCGCCATGACATGAACATGAACCCGACCGGCAAGGCGTGGGCGGGTCATGCCGGTAATGCGGGCTTCCTCTATTACATCGGGCCGTCGCTGGCCTCTGCCGTGGTCAACATGACGCAAAACTTTACCGTGATGCTGCCGCAGCTGGGGGCTAAGTATGGCTTTGCCAAGTCGGCCTCTGCCATGACGGCGGCCATGGGGGATTACATCAAACATGGCAAGTTCAAGGCGGGCACCACCGAGGCGTGGCAATCGCTGACCCGCTCCACCACTTTGAAGGCCGATGAGCTGGCGCTGCTCAAAGAGCTGTACCGTGCCGGGGTGCTCGACCTGACCCAGGCGCACAGCGTTGCCGCCAAGGCGGACACCGATCAGCAGGACGCCAAGGTGATGAGCAAGCATTGGCGAAAGGCGATGCGCTGGGCGGGCGCCACCTTCCACAATGCCGAGGTGTTGAACCGGGAGGTAGCCGCGCTGGCAGCCTATCGCTTGCTCAAGGAGGCCGAGCCGACCCTGAGCGCCGAGCAGTATGCCGAGAAGGTGACCGAGATGGTGTATGACGGCCACGGCAACTACGCCGCCAGTAACCGCCCGCGCTATATGCGCAACGACGTGGTGAAGGTGATGACCCAGTTCAAAATCTACAGCCAGATGATGACCTATGTGATCTATTCCAACGCCATCAAGGCGGCCAAGGGAGATAAGCAGGCCGCCAAGACGCTGGGCGGGATCATGGCGGCGCACTGGGTCATGGCCGGGGTGATGGGCTTGCCCGTGCCGATCACTTGGGTGGCCTATGCGCTGGCGGCGGCTGCCGATGATGACGATGACCGCAGCGGGGAGGCGTCATTCCGCTTGGGGCTGACTGAGGCACTGGGGCCGCGCGCCGGGGAGTTGCTGGCCAAGGGGCCGCTCGATTCGCTCACTAACCTGAGCATTGCCGGGCGAACCGGCCTCAATGACTTGTGGTGGCGCAGTCCCAAAGAGGGGACCGAGGGCGACGATCTGGCATGGCACGCCGTACAGCAGTTGCTTGGCCCGGTGGCCGGGATCGGCATTAATCTGGTGCGCGGTGGCGGCCAGATTGTCGATGGCGAGATCCAGCGCGGGCTGGAAACCGTGTTGCCCAAGGCGGTGCGCGATACCGCCAAGGCATACCGCCAAGCCACCGAAGGCGAGCAGACCATCAAGGGTGATGTGATCATCGACGATGTGGGCGCGTGGAACGTGGTGATGCAGGCGGCGGGCTTTGGTAGTGCGCAGATGGCCAAGAATTATGATGCGCGGGAATACATCAAGGCCAAAGAGAAGCGCATTGCCGAGGTGCGTTCCGGCTTGCTCAAGGATTATTACAACGCCCGCAAGAGCGGCGACCTTGACGAGGTGAAGGAGGTGATTGAGCGGATCAAGGCGTTCAACGCCATTCACCACCCCGGCGAGCGGATCACCGGCAAGAGCCTGGCACTCTCTTACAAGTCGAAGATCAACAGCAACAACCGCACCCAAGGCGGTGTCTACCTGAGCCGCAAGCGTGAGTACCTGCGTGAAGAGGGGGCATTTGCCAAGCAGGCTGAGCGCGAGTAATTCTGGCCCTGTGATCCCCCGGCAAGGTGCGCTAGGCTGGGGGAAGTAACGAAGGGAACGATACATGGAATTGCTGTTACGAAAACTGGAGGTGGTCGTAGAATCGCTGGATCTTGCCCGCGACAACAGGCAAACAATTGCCGAACTTATCGAGGCAAGCAGGGAACGGAATACCCGTGTAGAAGATACCCACCTTGTGCGGGTTTTTTGTGGCAAAAAGGGCACCAAAACAGCCAAATTTCGGGGGCATTTTTGGGGCACTTTTTTGAGAAGGGGCACTTTTGGGGCAATTGATGGAGCCAATTAAAGCTAGCTAGAGCCATTTCGCCAATCTCACCACCTCGTTGAATTTGTTTCGATTTTTACTATGGCTGGCGCTAACGGGCTCACACCAAAGCAACCCAAAAAACCGCCGTCTCATAGTGTAAATAAATTGAGCCATTGGCTAATTCTCTTCCTTTCAGCAGTTTAATGTCTTGGCATTAACAAACTGATGTCGTGGTGGGGCCGGGTCGACGGGTCGTCAACCCGGTTCCAAAAAACCCGTCGATTGTAAACCAATGGGAGAGGGGCGGCAAAGCCGGGCGCCGCAGGCCGGGACGGTCGACAGGCGCGAGGGAAGAGGGGCAACCGGGCAAGCTCAGCGCGGTGAGCTGCGACGGGCAGGTTTGTCAGGATCCTGCCCCGAGTAGTAGAGCACCCGCTGCACATACTCCTGGGTTTCCTGATAGGGAGGCACACCGCCGTGGCGCAGCACGGCTTGCTCCCCGGCGTTGAAGGCGGCGCTGATCCTCACCCAGTCCGGACCGAACTGCTTCTCCAGCCACTTCAGGTAGATCATGGCACCACGGATGTTCTGCTGGGCATCGAACGGCCGGGTCACGCCGAAGCGGGCCTGGGTTTCGGGAATGAGCTGCATGACGCCCTGCGCCTGCTTGGGGGAGACGGCGGTACTGTTCAGATTGGATTCGGCGATGGCGATGGCCAGGGCGAGTTGAGGGTCCACTTTGTGACGCTGGGCGGCCTGGCGGATCATGACGGCCAGCTTTTGCTTGGCCTGTGACTGTCTGGCCAGATAGCGCTCCTGATCGAAGGGGGCACTGGGGCGCACCCAGGGGGCTCCGCCACCGCCTCCAATGCCGCAGGTACCCAGGGGCGCATTGCCGACCCGCTCGTTGTAGTAACGGGCGGCTTGCTGGTTGCCAAGGCGCATGGCCATGGCCAGGTAGGCGTTGGCGCTGCGGGCATTGCGGATCCCCTGGGGGCCGCGGGCCAGCAGGCGGCCGATGCGGTAATAGGCTTCCGGGTTGCCAAGGTTGGCGGCGGTGCAGTAGTGGGCGATGGCCTGCCGCGGGTTTCCCTGTTCCATGGCGGCACCCTGGCGCAGTGCGCTCATGGCCTTGGGGGCCTGACGAAAGGGATCTGCGTGGGAAGTGGTGGCCAGCAGTATCAGGAGTCCCCAGCCCCAGAGTCGTTTTTTCATGGAAACCTCGTCTTTGGTATCCGCAACATATAGGCCCGATCCGGGAAGGGACGCCAGCCAGCAGATGGAACATCTGGTTATGTGGGTGAGCAACAGAGATGAAAACGGTATGGAACTTTTGGTGCAGGGGAGAGGCGTTATGGCTCCCGGGTCAGTGACTGCTTTGACAGATTTGTTAATTGAGGTTCAATATGCTGACAGAGTTGTTTTCTAACGCCTTGTATTTGCATGATGTCAGCCAGGCCATCGATGCAATGTCGTCGGGTCTGCCGGGTGAATCGATAGCGCCTCTGATGAGGGCAGGATGTGCATATGGTCGAATCGGTCGATATCTCTGTCGTGGTGCCTGCCAAGGATGAGCGGGACAATCTGGCCCCGCTTGTCGGCGAAATAGATGTCGCCCTTGGGGGCAGGTTCGAGTACGAACTTATCTATGTGGACGATGGCAGCGTGGACGGAAGTCATGTGGTGCTGCGCGATTTGCAGACGCGTTTCACCAGGCTGAAGGTGCTATGCCATGTCCATGCCGTGGGCCAGAGCATGGCGGTGCTGAGCGGAGTGCGCCACGGGCGTGGCGACTGGCTGGTGGTACTCGACGGCGATGGTCAGAACGATCCCGCCGACATTCCCGCCATGCTGGAGGAGGCGATGCGCCGCTACCAGAGCGATCCATACCAGGTGGGCCTCATCGGCCACAGGGTCAACCGCCGCGACGACTGGGTCAAGCGTCTCTCTTCAACGCTGGCCAACGGTTTTCGCGACCTGCTGCTGCGCGACGGCATTCCGGATACCGGCTGCGGGCTCAAGGTCGTGCGTCGCGACTGGTATCTGAAACTGCCTGCCTTCAATCACATGCACCGCTACATCCCCGCGCTGATCCAGGCTCAAGGGGGGCGCATGGCGCCCTGGCCGGTCAACCACAGGCCACGCCAGGCGGGCATCTCCAAATACGGGGTCTGGAACCGGCTCTGGGTCGGGCTGGTGGACGTGGTCGGGGTCTGGTGGTTGCAGCGCCGCTCCAAGGTGGTTGAAATCCGGGAGATGCTGGAGTGATGGACGCCTGGCTGTCTGCCCCCATCGACTGGCTGGACTGGACCGGGGTGCACGTCACCGGCTGGAAGCTGATCGGCTACACGGGGGCGCTGATGTTCGGCGGACGCTGGCTGGTGCAGTTTCTGGCGTCCAGGCGGGCGGGGCGACCCGTCATCCCGCGCCTGTTCTGGTACATGAGCGTGCTCGGCAGCCTGATGACGCTCAGCTACTTCACCTTCTCTCCCAAGCAGGACTCCGTCGGCGTGCTGCAAAACCTCTTCCCCACCTTCACCGCGCTCTACAGCCTCTATCTCGATATCCAGCATCGGGGCTGGCGGCGTGACAAGGGAGTGACCGGGGAGGCTCGTCATGGTGAATGATCGCACCCTGCTCAATCAGACGTCCCTTGGCTGGTTGCTGCTGATCGCGCTGGTGGTGCTGGGGGCCGGGCTGGGTCTGCGGGACCCCTGGCCGGCGGATGAGCCGCGCTTTGCCCTGATCGCCAAGGAGATGGTGGAGAGTGGCCAGTGGCTCTTCCCCATGCGCGGCGGGGAGCTCTATCCGGACAAGCCGCCGCTATTTATGTGGGGGATCGCGATCGGTTATGTGTTGACTGGCTCCATCAAGGTGGCCTTTCTGCTGCCTTCCCTGCTGTCTGGCTTGCTGACCATCTTGCTGGTGTGGGACCTGGGGCGTCGGTTATGGAACCCAGCGGTCGGCTTTATGGCCGGGCTGTTGCTGCTGTTCACCGTCCAGTTCACCCTGCAGGCCAAGACGGCGCAGATCGATGCCCTGGCGACGGCCTTCATCACCCTCGGTCTCTATGGTTTTCTGCGCTTCCTGCTCTGCGAGGGAGGGTGGCGCTGGTACTGGCTCGGCTGGTTTGCCGCGGGGCTTGGCGTCATCACCAAGGGGGTGGGAGTACTGGCCCTGCTGGTGCTGCTTCCCGCGCTCTGGACCCACAGGGCACAAATCCGCGCCGCGCCGTTGTCAGCCTGGCTGAAGGCCCTGCTCGGGCCGCTGGCCATGGCCCTGGCGATGAGCCTCTGGCTGGTCCCCATGCTGGAGGCCGTGACCCGAAGCGGGGATCCCCTCCTGCTGGCCTACAGAGACAACATATTGCTGCGCCAGACGGTGACTCGCTATACCAGCGCCTGGCACCACGTCAAACCCTTCTGGTACTACCTTACCTCGGTGATCCCGCCGTTCTGGCTGCCGCTCTCCCTGCTGCTGCCCTGGCTGGTGGTGGCCTGGCGGCGCGCCATTCGGGCGCAGGACAGGCGTATCCTGCTGCTGCTGGGTTATCTGATGCTGGTGGTGCTGTTTTTCTCCTGCTCGCCAGGCAAGCGGGGCGTCTACATCACGCCCGGTACGCCCGCCCTGGCGCTCCTGACCGCACCCTTCATCGGCACCCTGCTGGTCCGGGTCTGGCCGGGGCGGCTACTGGCCGGGCTCGGCTGGTTGCTGGGAGGGGTAGGGCTGGTGGGGGCTCTGGTGCTGGTATTTAGCGACAGAGTGGCCAGCCGTCTGGGGGAACTGGGGCCGGATCCCTGGCTTCCCCTGCTGGTGCTGGGGGGATCCTTGCTGCTGATCAATGCCTGGCTTCGCCGGACGCCACTGACCGCCATTCTCTGCTCCCTGGCGGTGGGGTGGCTGATCTACTCCTGCTGGATAAGCGTGCGCCTCAACGAGGTGCGCACCCCTCAGGCAGTCATGGCATTGGCGGCGCAGAAGGTGCCTGCGGGGGATGAACTGCTGCTGGCGGGATTCAAGGAGCAGCATCTGCTGTTTAGCCTGCAACCAGTGAAACATTACCCTTATCTGATGGGAGACGGGGAGCAGGCCCGGGAAGCTGCCGCCTGGATAGGGGCTGCCCCCGGGCGCTGGGTACTGGGGAGCGCCGACCTGATGGTGAGGTGTTTTGACCCCGCGAAGATGGAAAACCTCGGCAACCGTCACCGCACCGACTGGCTGCTGGCAGGCCCGCAGGCCCTCAAACCCGCCTGTCGTGGGCTCTCCCCCACCATGGTGCCCTTCAGCTATACCCCTTCATCCTGAGCGCAGGGTCGCGAGCCAGGGGACCCTGCCACCTCGTTTGGCTCAGACCCGGTAGTAGTCCCGATACCAGCGGACAAAGCCGTCGACCCCTTCCTTGAGCCCGATACGGGGGCGATAGCACGTGGTGTCGAACAGCGAGCGGGTGTCGGCCCAGGTGGCGAGCACGTCGCCGGGCTGCATGGGCAGCATGTTGCGGATGGCCCGTTTGCCGAGGGCCGACTCGATGGCATTCACGAAGTCCAGCAGCCTGACCGGGCTGCCGTTGCCGATGTTGAAGAGGCGATAGGGGGCCGGGCTGGCGTCCGGGGCCCCCTGCCAGTGGGCATCGCCCGCAGGGGGGATGTCTGAGATGCGCACTATCCCCTCGACGATGTCGTCGACATGGGTGAAATCCCGGCTGAGCTGGCCTTGGTTGTAGAGGTCGATGGGGTCGCCGTTCAGGATGGCGTGCACGAACTTGAACAGGGCCATGTCGGGCCGACCCCAGGGGCCGTAGACGGTGAAAAAGCGCAGCCCGGTGGTGGGCAGGCCGTAGAGATGGGAGTAGGAGTGGGCCATCAGCTCCCCCGCCTTCTTGCTCGCCGCATAGAGGGAGACGGGATGATCCGCCCCATGGGACGGTTTGAACGGCATCTGTTCGTTCAGCCCGTAGACCGAGCTGGAGGAGGCATAGACCAGATGCTGCACCCGGGTCTGGCGACACCCCTCCAGCACGGTAAGGTGGCCGGTGAGGTTGCTGTCGGCGTAGGCGAAGGGGTTGTCCAGGGAGTAGCGCACCCCGGCCTGGGCCCCCAGATGGATCACCCGGTCAAACTGCTCGCGGGCAAAAAGCGAAGCCATGGCCGCGCGGTCCGCGAGATCGAGGTGTTCGAAGCGAAAGCCGGGTAGAGGCGTGAGCAGGGCGAGGCGCGCCTCCTTGAGACTCACCGCGTAGTAGTCGTTGAGGTTGTCTATCCCCACCACCTGATGGCCGTCGCCACAGAGCCTGCGCGCCACATGAAATCCGATAAACCCGGCGGCGCCGGTGACGAGGTACTTCATCGCTCCTCCTGATGAGCCAGGCTGTCGCCACGGCCGATGGCATAGTAGGTGAAACCGCGCTGGCGCAGACGGGCCGGATCATAGAGGTTGCGGCCGTCGAAGATGATGGCCTGCTTCAGGGTCTGGCGAAGCAGGTCGAAATCCGGTGCGCGGAACTGTTGCCACTCGGTGCAGACGAGCAGGGCATCGGCCCCCTGAAGGGCGGCTTCCTGGGTGTCGCACAGGATCAAATCTGCCCGCTGGCCATAGAGGCGGGCGGCCTCGGTCATGGCCTCGGGGTCGCAGGGCGGGATCGCACTTTGTTAATGAAATTTGAACAGGCAGATCGTCTGTGATCTAATCGCGTCTCCATGCAGGAG